>NZ_JBLTJC010000127.1:0-26815 GCF_048158785.1 Streptomyces colwelliae
CGGCTATCCCCGCCGCCAGGCCCTCTCCCCCGAACCGGCGAACCCCGCCGACGCGTCGGTCAGGCTCGGCCTGACCCCGTACCACGCCCTCGCCGCGCGCCTGAACGCCCTCCAGCGGCTGGGCGACCGGGTGAGTGTCGAGGTCGCGGGCGTCTCGGCCGGCGGGCACCGGCTGTACCTCGTCACGGTCACCGCCCCGGAGACCGCCGACCAGGCCACCGCCCAGGAACGGATGCGCGACCTCATCGAGAACGCGCCCGCCACCGCAGCCAAGTCCCCCGAGATCAAGGCCGGTTACAAGACCCCCGTCCTCTTCGACAACAACATCCACGGCGACGAACGCGAGGGCACCGACGCCTCCCTCGACCTCATCTCCCAGCTCGCCACCTCCAACGACGCCAAAACCAAAGACCTGTTGGCGCACAGCCGCCTCTACTTCAACCTCACGGCGAACCCGGACGGCCGTATCGCGAACACCCGCACCAACGCCAACGGCTTCGATCTGAACCGGGACTTGATCACCGCCTCGCAGCCCGAGACCCGCACGATCCGCGCGATCACGATCGACAAACAGCCCGCCGTCCTGCTCGACCTGCACGGTTACGTCAACGGCACCCTCATCGAGCCGACCACTCCCCCGCACGGCGAGAACTACGAGTACGACCTCTTCCTCAAGAACACCTACGCCAACGCCCTCGGCATGGAGACCGCGGTCGACGGCCTGGGCTACACGCCGGCCAGGGACGGGGTCTCGCCCGCCCAGATCCCCTTCCGCGACCAGGCGGAGGGCTGGGACGACTGGCCCCCGGTCTTCACCCCGCAGTACGCCGCCTTCCAGGGCGCGGTCGCCGCCCACACGGTCGAGATCCCGCTCCAGGTCAACAACGCGGCCTACGACACCCTCCCCACCACCGAGCTGCACCGCCGCGCCGCGATCAACGTGGCCGTCGCGGGCGCCGCCATGCGCGCGACCCTCAACTTCACTCAGTCTCACCGGACTTCCCTCATCGCCGACCAGATCGAGATGTTCCGGCGGGGCGCGGCGGGCGCCGAGCAGGTGCCTGTGTCGACGCGGACCGTCCCGGGGGTCCCGGGCATCGGCCCCGAGGACGTCTACACGACCGAATTCCCCCGCGCCTACACCATTGCGGCCGACACCGCGGGCGCCCGCCTGGTCGCCCATCTCCTCGCCAACGACGTCCACGTGCTACGCGCGGCGAACGGCCCGTACGTCGTCGACATGCACCAGCCCAAACGGGGCCTGGCGAACGCCCTGTTGGCCGACGGCCGTGACATCAGCGACAAGGTGACGGCCATGTACGACATCTCGGCCTGGAGCCTGGGCCGCCTGTGGGGCGCCACGGTCGGGACGGCAACCACCCTCCCTGGCACACCACTTCAGCCCCTCCACGCCATCTCCGCCCCTTCCCCGGTCGCCTACGTAGCCCCGCACGGCGGCCTCCGCCTCCGCCTCACCGACCCGGCGGAGTTCGCGGCCGTGAACTCCCTTCTCCAGCAGGGGATTCCGGTACGACGGGCAGCGGACGGCAGCGCGATCGTGCCGGAGTCGGCGCGGGCGAAGGCAACGGAGGCGGCCGGCAAGTACGACGTGGCCTTCGACGCGACCACCCTCACCGGCACGACCGCCCTCCGCCCCCTCCGCGCCGCCGCCGCCGTCACCGCGGGTGAGCTGTTCGCGCTGCGGGAGATGAACTTCGAGGTCACGCCCGTGTCGACGGACATCCTGAACGCCGGGTTCGACTGGTCGAAGGCGGACGTCCTGTTCGTGTCGGCCGGGCTGGAGCACGAGGACCTGACCCCGGCCGCCCGCACCGCCCTCCACACCTTCCTGTCGACCGGGCACGGACTCGTCGGCCGGGGCGTCACCGGCGCCGCGTTCGCCTCCGCGACCGGCCTGCTGACCGCGACACCCGTCGAGGGCGAAGAGGCGGCCAACGGCGTTGTACGGGTGGTGAATTCGGGACCGGTGACGGCCGGAGCCCCGCCCCACTCCTTCGTCTACGCGCCGGTGTGGTTCACCGGTCTCGGGCCCGGGGTGCGCGTGGAGCAGTCGTACGCGACCGGGAACCCTCTCGTCGCCGGGCACTGGCGGGCGTCGGCCGATGGTTCCGGTGGTCCCGGGGACGCGGCGGGGCGGCCCTCGGTCGTCAGTGGCCCGCGAGCTGTCCTGTTCGGCACGGAGCCCCTCTTCCGGGATCACCCGAAGGGGGAACTCCCGCAGGTCGGGCAGGCGTTGTTCACCATGGCACACGCGAGCAGCGGATCAGTCGAGGAGAGCAGATGACCCAGGAGATCCACGGCACCGTAGCCGACGGCTTCGAGGCGGTGCGGGAGGAGTTCGCCGCGGTCGTGGCGGCCGAACGTGCCGATTACGAGGGCCAGTTGTGTGCATACGTACACGGTCGGCGGGTCGTCGACCTGTGGGCGGGGCCGCCCGGTACCGAAGGCGACTCGCTCTATGGCGTGTTCTCGTCCACGAAGGGCGCCGCGCACCTCGTGGTGGCGCTGCTCGTGCAGGACGGCACGCTGGAGCTGGACCGCAAAGTCACGTACTACTGGCCGGAGTTCGCGTCCGAGGGCAAGGGCGCGCTGACGCTGCGCGAGTTGCTCGCGCACCGCGCGGGTCTGGTCGGGACGGACACGGGCTTCACGCTCGACGAACTCTCCGACGACCGGGCGGTGGCCGAACGCCTCGCCGACCAGCGGCCGTTCTGGCGCCCGGGCACGGCCTTCGGCTATCACGCCCTGGTGATCGGCGCGTTGACCGGCGAGATCGTACGGCGGGCCACGGGCCGTTCGCTCCAGGAGGTGCACGAGGAGAGAGTGCGCGCGCCGTACGGGCTGGACTTCTTCCTCGGGCTGCCGGCGGCGCACGAACCCCGATTCCGCACCACCCAGCCCCAGTTGCCGACCCCGGAGCAGGAGGCCGCGCGCGCCGCGGAGCCCGCCGGGCCGCACAGTCTGGGCGCGATCGCGTTCAACGAGCACGCGGCGCAGCCGACCGTCCTGGAGTCGCTGCCGAACGAGCGGGTGATCCGGGCGAAGGGTCCCGCGTCGGTCGGCGGGGTGGCGTCGGCGCGCGGTCTCGCCGGGCTGTACGCGGCGACGATCAGCGAAGTCGACGACCGGGCCGCGCTGTTGAAGCCGGACACGGTGGCGGAGTTCGGGCAGCTGCACTCCGTCGGGTACGACGTGGTGACCGGCACGCACCGGGCGTACGGCCTGGGTTTCCAGGCGACCGCGGACGCCTGGTACCCGTTCCTGGGCGCCGGCACGATCGGCCACAGCGGCGCGGCGGGCTGCCAGGCCTTCGCCGACCCCCGCAGCGGCCTGGCCTACGGCTACACCAGGCGCCGGTTCGGGTTCCCGGGCGGGGCGGCCCCGGAGAACGTGGGGCTGGTGCGGGCGGTGCACAGCGCGGCGCTGGCCCACTGACGGACGGAGGCCGCACCCGACGTCCAAGGGTGCGGCCTCGTCGTAGAGACGTCTCGCGTCAGAGCTTGACGATCATCTTGCCGGTGTTGTCCCCGCGCAGCTGCCCGAGGAACGCCTCCAGGTTGTTCTCGATGCCCTCGACGACCGTCTCGCGGTACTTCAGTTCACCCGAAGCCACCCACGCGCCGACTTCCTGGACGAACTGCGGCTGAAGGTCGTAGTGGTCGCCGACGAGGAAGCCCTCGATACGGCCGCGCGTCTGGATGAGGCGCCCCAGGTTCTTCGGCCCGGGAACCGGCTCGGTGCTGTTGTAGACGGAGATCATGCCGCAAATGGCAATGCGCCCACGCTCGTTCAGGGATCCGATCGCCGCTTCGAGGTGGTCGCCGCCGACGTTGTCGAAGTACACGTCGACACCGTCCGGAGCGGCCTCGCGCAGCTGCTGGCTCACCGGGCCGTTCTTGTAGTTGAAGGCCGCGTCGAAGCCGTACTCCTCGACGAGGAGCTTGACCTTCTCGTCCGAGCCGGCGGAGCCGATCACCCGGGAGGCGCCCTTGAGCTTGGCGATCTGGCCGACCTGGCTGCCGACGGCACCCGCGGCGCCGGAGACGAAGACCGAGTCGCCCTCCTTGAAGGACGCGGTGCGCAGCAGGCCGGCGTAGGCGGTGAGGCCGGTCATGCCGAGGACGCCGAGGTAGGTGGAGAGCGGGGCGAGGTCGGGGTCTACCTTGACGGCGCCCTTGGCGTCGATGGTCGCGTACTCGCGCCAGCCGCCGAAGTGCAGGACGTGGTCGCCGGCCGCGAAGCCCTCGGCGTTCGACTCGACGATCTCGCCGACCGCGCCGCCCTGCATGACCTTGCCCAGCTCGAAGGGGGCGACGTACGACTTGGCGGCGCTCATGCGGCCGCGCATGTACGGGTCGACCGACAGGTACTTGTTCCGCACCAGCACCTGGCCCTCGGCCGGGGCCCGCGTCTCGGTCTCCACCAGGGCGAAGTCCTCGGGCTTCGGCCAGCCGACCGGGCGGCTGAGCAGGTGCCATTCGCGGTTGATCATCACAAGCGCCTTTCGTAGTGCAGGGGGTCGTGCGGGGTGGTTCGCATACTGCCAAATACTTCAGTACCTGAAACAACCATGCTCCTGAATATTTCATGATGTCAAGTAACCGGGTACGCTTGAGTCCATGGCCACACCCGAAAAGACGCGCCGCTCCGACCCCGTGACCATGGAGGTCGTCGAGCTGATCGGCGATGTCGTGGCGCGGTTCTACGCGGACTACGAGGAGGCGGCGGGCGACCACAGGCTGACCGGGGCGCAGGCCCGGCTGCTCAGCCTGCTGTCGCTGGAGCCCCTGCCGATGCGCAAGCTGGCGCGCAAGCTGAAGTGCGAGCCGTCGAACGTGACGGGGATCGTGGACCGGCTGGAGACCCGCGGCCTGGTGGAGCGCCGCCCCGACCCCGCCGACCGGCGCGTGAAGCTGGCGGCGGCCACGGACGAGGGGCGCCGGGTGGCCCGTAGCCTGCGGGAATCACTGCGGTTCGCCCGCGAGCCGCTCGCGGGACTGTCGGACGAGGAACGGCTGGCGTTGCGAGGGTTGCTACGACGAATGCTGGAAGTCTGAGCCGAGCCACCCACCGGCGCCTGAGCGAAGCCACCCACGGGCATCCGAGCCAAGCGGCTCAGGAACACCACCACAGGATCTGCTTGCACGTTTCCGAGGGCGACGGTGTCGGGCTCGGGTCCGAGGAGGACGGTTCCGAGGACGGGGTGGTCGCCGGGTCGGTCGTGGACGTCGACGCGGGGGACGTGGTGCCGGTGCCCGTCGTCGGGGTCCGCGACTCCTCGGGGTCCTTCGTCTCCTTCGCGGACTTCGAAGGCGACGCGGACGGGGATGCCGAGGCGTCCGGGGACGCCGTGCCCGCGCTGGTTCCGACGGTCTTCGTGACGTCCAGGGGCTCCGCCGTCTCGCCGGCCTCCGCGTCCGCCCCGCCCTCCGCGGACGCGCCCGGCGCCGCGGACTTCTGGTTCGAGAACGGCGCGTCCGTGCCCAGCTCCGCCAGGCTCAGACCGCCCGCCGCCAGTATGAAACCGGCCGTTATGAGAAGCACCCGGCGCCGCCGCCGACGGTGTGCCGCGGCCTTGCGATCGCGACGGCTCGCGCCCGCCGCGACGGCGCCCTCGATGTCGCCATCGCCATCGCCATCGCCGTCACCGTCGAAGTCACCGCTGCCGCTGCCACCGCCACTGCCAGTACCGACTCGCCCCCGTCCGCGCCCGCGGCTCTTCCGGCGCGCGGCACGTCCCTGAGGCTCACCGTCCGCGTCGCCTTCCTCATGCGCGTCGTCGCGCACATCCGCGTCCGCGTCCGCGCTCTCGCGCGGGGCGTCGCCCGTGTGCGGGCGCGCGTCAACTGCGCGCGCGTGGGCCTGAGTTGAGTCGGCAGGCGCTTCGGCTGATGCGCCGCACCCCGGGCACGCGAGGGCGCCGTTCAGGTACCGGCCGCAGGGGTGGCAGTAGTCCATGACGCGGGAAGAATAAGTTCCTCACAGGTAACGTTCATAGTCACGCCTGTGAAAGTTGTGTAGGGACGCGGCGGGAAACGACAAGAATCGACACGAACCGGCGCGGCCGATCGGTATGCCGATCACGCCCCTTGCCGAAACCGTTACTTGTTCGACCCATTGACACCCCCGCCCCGCCGTCCTTACTGTCTGCCCAGCATTTCGAACGTGAGCCGATATTTCGAACAGCATTGAAGAGCACAGGGGGCATCTGCCGTGCGCATCACGGGAATCAGTACGCACGTGGTCGGGACGCCATGGCGCAATCTGACGTACGTCCAAGTGCACACCGACGAGGGCGTCACCGGCGTCGGCGAGACCCGGATGCTGGGCCACACCGACGCGCTGATCGGTTACCTGCGCGAGGCCGAGGCAAACCACATTCTCGGTTCCGACCCGTTCGCGGTGGAAGACCTCGTACGCCGGATGAAGTACGGCGACTACGGGCGCGCGGGTGAAATCGTGATGTCCGGCATCGCCGTGATCGAGATGGCCTGCTGGGACATCAAGGGCAAGGCCCTCGGCGTCCCGGTGTGGCAGCTGCTCGGCGGCAAGGTCACCGACAAGGTGAAGGCGTACGCGAACGGCTGGTACACCACCGAGCGGACCCCGGAGGCCTATCACAAGGCCGCCCAGGGGGTCATGGAGCGCGGCTACAAGGCGCTGAAGATCGACCCCTTCGGCACCGGGCACTTCGAACTCGACCACGAGCAGACCCTGTACGCGGTCTCCCTCATCGAGGCCGTGCGGGACGCGATCGGTCCGGACGCCGAGCTGATGCTGGAGATGCATGGCCGGTTCTCGCCGTCCACCGCCGTACGGCTGGCGCACGAACTCGCGCCGTTCAAGCCGGCGTGGCTGGAGGAGCCGGTTCCGCCGGAGAACCTGAAGGCGCTGGAGAAGGTCGCGGCGAAGGTGGACATCCCCATCGCCACGGGTGAGCGCATCCACGACCGGATCGAGTTCCGCGAGCTGTTCGAGAGCCAGGCCGTCGACATCATCCAGCCCGACGTCGGTCACATCGGCGGTATCTGGGAGACGCGCAAGCTGGCCGCGACCGCCGAGGCGCACTACGTCCTCGTCGCCCCGCACAACGTGGGCGGCCCGGTGCTGACCGCCGCCTCGCTCCAAGTCGGCTTCTCCTCCCCGAACTTCAAGATCCTGGAGCACTTCAACGACTTCGCGGACGCGGACATCAAGAAGGTCGTGAAGGGCGCCCCGCAGGTGATCGACGGCTACTTCCACCTCTCGGACGCGCCCGGTCTCGGGGTCGAGCTGGACACCGACGCGGCGGCCGAATTCCCGCAGCAGCAGGCGCGGTTCGACCTGTGGGCGGACGGCTGGGAGCAGCGCAAGCCGAAGGGCTCGGAGTGAGCACCGCGGTCGTCATCGAGGCACCGGGCGAGCACCGGCTGGCCTCGCACGAGCCCCGGCAGCCGGACGCGGGCGAGGCGCTGGTGCGCGTCCACGCGGTCGGCATCTGCGGCAGCGACCGCGAGGTGTACCAGGGCAACAGGCCCGAGGGCTACGTCCGTTACCCCCTCACCCCGGGCCACGAGTGGTCCGGCACGGTGGAGGCGGTGGGCGCCGGGGTGCCCGCGACTCTCGTGGGCCGCAAGGTCGTTGGCGAGGGCTTCCGCAACTGCCAGGTCTGCGACCGCTGTCACGCGGGCGAGACGACGCTGTGCACGGCGGGCTACGAGGAGACCGGCTTCACCCAGCCCGGGGCGATGGCCACCACGCTCACCCTCCCGGCCCGGCTCCTCCATGTCCTCCCGGACGAGGCCGACTTGACGGCCGCGGCACTGCTGGAACCGGCGGCCTGCATCGCGGCGGCGGCCCTGAAGGCCAACGCGCGGCCGGGTGAGCGGGTCGCCGTGGTCGGTACCGGCACGCTCGGGATGTTCGCGATCCAGTTCCTGAAGGCGGGCTCCCCCGCCGAGTTGCTCGTCGTGGGTTCACGCCCGGACCGGGCCGCGCTCTCGGAGCAGTTCGGCGCCACGGACTTCCGTACGAAGAACGAGCCCCTCCCGGACGACTTCGACGTGGTGATCGAGACCGCCGGCTCCGCCGACGCGGCCCGTACCGCCGCCTCCCTGCTCCGGCGCGGCGGACGCCTGGTCCTCACCGGCATTCCCGCGCCGGGCGCCGAGGGTCTCGATCCGACCGATCTCGTCGTACGGCAGCTGGAGGTGCACACCGTCTTCGGGGCACCGCCGGACGCCTGGGCGCACACGGTGCGGGTGTTCGGGGCGGGCTTGCTCGATCCACTCCCCCTGGTCACCCATGAGCTGCCGCTCGCCGAGTTCCCGCAGGCCATCGAGCTGGTGGGGTCCGGCGATCCCAAGGTCGGCAAGGTGCTGCTCCGGCCGTAGGAAACCCCAGCCGTACGTCGGCACGGGGTGACCTGACCACCCCGTGCCGGCGTACCACCAAAGCCTCTTTCTACCCCGAGCCGCGAACCTCGTCCGAAATACCGAACGCGAAGGACAGCAAGTGACCGACACCGCCACGGCAGCCCGCAGGCCCGGGGAGCAGGCGCTCTCCGCGCTCGGCCTGGGCGCGCCCGCCCTCGACCCCGCCGACGCCTCGACCCACACCTTCCCGGACGGCGGTCGCTGGCGCACCGAGATCCCCTCGTGCGAGGGGCCCGAGGCGCTGGCGGTCATCCTCAAGGAGTCCTCGCGCCTGGACGTGCCGATCCACCGGATCAGCCAGGGCAGCGGTGTGTGGATGCTGACCGACGCCGAGATCACCGAGATGGTCGAGGCCACCGCCGAACGTGACATCGAGCTCTGCCTGTTCACCGGTCCGCGCGGGACCTGGGACATCGGCGGTTCGGTCCGCTCCGACTCGCGCGGCGGCGGCCTGCGTGCCCGTGGCCATGACGCGGTCGCCGGGTGCGTCGAAGACGCCGTGCGGGCAACGGAGTTGGGCGTGAAGTGCCTGCTCGTCGCCGACGAGGGTGTGCTGTGGACGTTGCACCGGGCGCGGGTGGCCGGGATCATTCCGGCCGACACGACGCTGAAGGTCTCGGCGCTGATCGGTCCGGTCAACCCGGCGGCGTACGCGGTGTACGAGCGGCTCGGCGCGGACTCGTTGAACGTGCCGAGCGATCTGACGCTGGATCACTTGACGGAGATCCGGCGGGTGTCGGCGGCTCCGATGGACATGTACATCGAGGCGCCGGACGACCTCGGTGGCTACATCCGGATGTACGAGGTCGCCGAGCTGATCCGGCGCGGCGCTCCGCTCTACCTGAAGTTCGGTCTCTCCAAGGCCCCCAGCATCTACCCGTGGGGCACCCACCTGCGCGATGTCACCCTCGACACGGCGCGGGAGCGGGTCCGTCGGGGTCGGCTGGCCCTGGACCTGCTCGCGAGGCACGGCGCGGACGGCGACATGGCTCCGCTGGGCTCCAGGTTGCCGGGTTCCCTCAACCGTTTCCCGACCGAGAGTGCCACTGACTGACCGACGGGGGCTGCGGGCCGCCTGTGGCTGGTCGCGCAGTTCCCCGCGCCCCTAAGAAACGCACTCCCAGTTTCCAGGTGCACCTCTCAAACGCAGGCCCGCTGTCCAGGGGCGCGGGGAACTGCGCGACCAGCCCCCACCGGCCCGCACCACACAACACGACCCGCACCACCCGCACCACACAACACAACCCGCACCACCCCGCACCCTGAACCACCCCCACACTCGCTGCACTCTCAACGACGAGAAGAATGAGGCCAGTTCACATGCGCATCCGCAGAAGCGCCCTCCCCCTCATAGCCGGCGCCGCCACCCTCGCGCTGACCCTGTCCGCGTGCGGGCAGAGCGGTTCGGGCGGCAGCAAGGAGAAGGAGAGCAGCGCCAAGGGCGGCACGATCGGCATCGCGATGCCGACGAAGTCCTCCGCGCGCTGGATCTCCGACGGCAACAACATGGTCAGCGACCTCAAGACCAAGGGCTACAAGACCAAGCTGGTCTACGGTGAGGACGACCCGGACCAGCAGGTCTCCCAGATCGAGAACATGATCACCCAGGGCGTCAAGGGCCTGATCATCGCGGCCATCGACAACAAGTCCCTGAACAACGTGCTCCAGGAAGCCGCGGACGCGAAGATCCCGGTCATCGCCTACGACCGCCTCATCCTCGGCACGAAGAACGTCGACTACTACGCGTCGTTCGACAACACCAAGGTCGGTGTCCTCCAGGCCACTTACATCGTCGAGAAGCTCGGTCTGGACAAGGGCAAGAACGGCCCGTTCAACATCGAACTGTTCGCCGGCTCGAACGACGACAACAACACCAAGTACTTCTTCAACGGCGCGATGAGCGTGCTCCAGCCGTACATCGACCAGAAGAAGCTGGTCGTCAAGTCCGGGCAGACCGCGCTGAACAAGGTCACCACCCTGCGCTGGGACGGCACCAAGGCGCAGAACCGCATGGAGGACATCCTCACCGGCTCCTACAAGAGCGGCCGGGTCGACGCGGTGCTCTCGCCGTACGACGGCATCTCCATCGGCATCCTGTCCGCGCTGAAGTCGGACGGCTACGGCTCGGCCAGCAAGCCGCTGCCGGTCATCACCGGCCAGGACGCCGAGCTGGCCTCGGTGAAGTCGATCATCGCCGGTGAGCAGACGCAGACCGTCTACAAGGACACCCGTGAGCTGGCCAAGGTCGCGGACACCATGATCGACGACGTCCTCAACAAGAAGACGCCGAAGACCAACGACACCAAGACCTACGACAACGGCACCAAGGTCGTCCCCGCCTACCTGCTCCAGCCGGTCAGCGTGGACAAGACCAACTACGAGGACGTGCTGGTCAAGGGCGGGTACTACACGGACGCGCAACTCAAGTAAGTCCGCAGCCAGTTACCCGACCCCACACTTGATTGGTAGGCACGACCATGGCGGGACCCGTCCTGGAAATGCGCTCGATCGTCAAGACCTTTCCCGGTGTAAAAGCGCTGTCGGACGTCACGTTGACGGTCCGTCAGGGCGAGGTCCACGCCATCTGCGGTGAGAACGGCGCCGGGAAGTCCACCTTGATGAAGGTGCTCTCCGGCGTCCATCCGCACGGCAGTTACGAGGGCGACATCCTCTTCGAAGGAGAGGAGTGCCGCTTCCGCGACATCCGGGCGAGCGAGCAGCACGGCATCGTCATCATCCACCAGGAGCTGGCGCTGGTGCCGTTCCTCTCCATCGCGGAGAACATCTTCCTCGGCAACGAGCACGCCACGCGCGGGCTCATCAACTGGAACGAGACACTGCGGCACGGCACCGAACTGCTGCGCCGGGTGGGCCTGAGCGACCACCCGGAGACCCGCGTCGCCGACATCGGCGTGGGCAAGCAGCAGCTCGTGGAGATCGCGAAGGCGCTGTCGAAGAAGGTGAAGCTGCTCATCCTGGATGAGCCGACGGCGGCCCTGAACGACGAGGACAGCGGCAAACTCCTCGATCTCATCCTGGAGTTGAAGAAGCAGGGCATCACCTGCATCATCATCTCGCACAAGCTGAACGAGATCCGCAGGGTCGCCGACTCGGTGACGATCCTGCGCGACGGCCGCTCCATCGAGACCCTGGACGTGAAGGCGCCGGAGACGACCGAGGAGCGGATCATCTCCGGCATGGTCGGCCGCGACCTCGACCACCGCTTCCCCGAGCGCACCCCGCACGAGGGGAAGCCCGAGGCGGCACCCGCTCTGGAGATCCGCGGCTGGACCGTGTTCCACCCGATCGACCAGCAGCGCAAGGTAGTTGACGATGTGTCAATAAATGTGCGCAGGGGCGAGATCGTCGGCATCGCCGGACTCATGGGCGCCGGCCGCACCGAACTCGCGATGAGCGTCTTCGGGCGCTCCTACGGCCGCTACGCCGGCGGCACGGTTCTCAAGGACGGCCAGGAGATCCGCACCAAGTCGGTCGCGGAGGCGGTGAAGCACGGCATCGCCTATGTCACCGAGGACCGCAAGCACTACGGCCTCAACCTCATCGACACGATCAACCGGAACATCTCGCTGGCCGCCCTGGGCAAGGTCGCCAAGCGCGGTGTGGTCGACGAGCAGGAGGAGCGGCAGGTCGCCGAGCGGTTCCGCAAGTCGATGAACATCAAGGCGCCGACGGTGTTCGAGCCGGTGGGCAAGCTGTCCGGCGGCAACCAGCAGAAGGTCGTCCTCAGCAAGTGGATCTTCGCGGGTCCCGAGGTGCTGATCCTGGACGAGCCCACGCGCGGCATCGACGTGGGTGCCAAGTACGAGATCTACACGGTCATCGACCAACTCGCCGCCGAGGGCAAGGCGGTGGTCTTCATCTCCTCCGAACTGCCGGAGCTGCTCGGCATGTGCGACCGCATCTACACGATGGCGGCGGGCCGGCTGACCGGTGAGGTGCCCCGGGCCGAGGCCACGCAGGAAGTGCTGATGCGCCAGATGACGAAGGACAAAGAGGTAACCCGATGAGCACGGACGTGACCGCCAAGAGCCCGGCCCCCGCGCCGCCGGGCAAGAGCGGATCGGCCGCGGGCGGCGGCCTGTTGCACCTTGTGCTGGACGGCCTGCGGCGCAACATGCGCCAGTACGGCATGCTGATCGCCCTCGGCCTGATCGTGATCTTCTTCGAGGTCTGGACCGGCGGGGACCTGCTGCTGCCGCGCAACGTCTCCAACCTGGTACTCCAGAACAGCTACATCCTGATCCTCGCGATCGGCATGATGCTGGTCATCATCGCCGGGCACATCGACCTGTCGGTCGGTTCGCTGACGGCGTTCGTGGGCGCCTTCGCGGCGGTCCTGATGGTCAATCACCATGTGGCGTGGCCCGTCGCGTTGGTGCTGTGCCTGCTGATGGGCGCCGTGGCGGGCTCGGTGCAAGGGCTGTTGATCGCCTACGCGGGGATACCGTCCTTCATCGTGACCCTTGCCGGGATGCTGCTCTTCCGCGGCCTCACGGAGATCCTCCTCCAGGGCCAGACGCTGGGCCCCTTCCCGGGCGGCCTTCAGAAGATCGGCAACGGCTTCCTGCCCGCGGTCGGCCCGAACACCAACTACCACAACATCACGCTGCTGTTGGGCCTCGTGATGATCGCCGCGGTGGTGTGGCAGGAGGTGCGCGACCGGCGCCGGCAGCAGGAGTTCTCGCTCGACGTGGCGCCCACCAAGCTGTTCCTGCTCAAGCTCGTCGCGATCATCGCCGCGATCGCCTGGCTCACCCTGCTGCTCGCCAGCTACGACGGTGCGCCGATCATCCTGATCATCCTCGGTGTCCTGGTGGCCGGTTACGGCTACGTGATGCGCAACACCGTCTTCGGCCGCCACATCTACGCGATCGGCGGCAATCTGCCGGCCGCGAAGCTGTCCGGCGTCAAGGACAAGCGCGTCACCTTCCAGGTGTTCCTGAACATGGGCGTGCTCGCGGCCCTGGCGGGTCTGGTCGTCACCTCCCGCCTCAACGCGGCCTCGCCGAAGGCGGGCGACGGCTTCGAACTGGAGGCCATCGCCTCCTCGTTCATCGGTGGCGCGTCCATGAGCGGCGGTGTCGGCACCGTCCTCGGCGCCATCATCGGCGGTCTGGTCCTCGGCGTGCTGAACAACGGCATGAACCTCCTCAGCGTCGGCACCGACTGGCAGCAGGTCATCAAGGGCCTCGCCCTGCTGACCGCGGTCGGCTTCGACGTATGGAACAAACGCAAGTCCGGTTCGTAAGTCCAGCCCGGGCCCCGCACGTCTGTCATTCGCACAGCACGGCGGGGCCCCTTCCATGTGCAGGAGCCGCTCAATGGAACTGAACAGACGCACGGTCATTGCAGGCGCCGCGGCAGCGGGTATCGCCGCGAGCACACTCGGTACGGGTACGGCGCAGGCGGCCTCGGGAGGCAAGAAGCCCGTGAAGGAACTCTTCGGCACCCTCGCCGACGGCAGCAAGGTCTACCGCTGGTCGCTGGAGAACGGCGGCACCCGGCTCAAGGTGCTGTCGTGGGGCGGAGTCGTCCAGTCCCTCGAACTCCCGGACCGGCACGGCAAGTACGCCAACGTGTCGCTCGGCTTCGACAACATCGCCGACTACGTGGCGAAGACCCCGTACTTCGGCGCGCTCATCGGCCGCTACGGCAACCGCATCGCCAAGGGCCAGTTCACCCTGGACGGCAAGAGCTACCAGCTCTCCGTCAACGACGGGGTCAACAGCCTGCACGGCGGCACCCAGGGCTTCGACAAGCACATCTGGGACGTGGAGGGCTTCACCTCCGGCTCCGACGTCGGCCTGCACCTCTACTACACCAGCGTCGACGGCGAGATGGGCTACCCGGGCACCCTCAAGGTGAAGGTGACGTACACACTCAACAAGCACGGCGACTGGCGCATCGACTACGAGGCCACCACCGACAAGGCCACGGTCGTCAACCTGACCAGCCACGTCTACTGGAACCTCGCCGGCGAGGGCAGCGGCACCATCGAGAACCACCAGCTCACGATCCCCGCCGCCCGCTACACGCCCACCGACTCGGGACTGATCCCCACGGGCGAACTGGCCAAGGTCTCCGCCACCCCCTTCGACTTCCGCAAGACGAAGCCGATCGGCCGCGACATCCGCGCCGGCCACGTCCAGCAGGTGCAGGCCAAGGGCTACGACCACAACTGGGCCCTCGACAAGGGCATCACCGCGAAGCCCGAGCATGCCGCGACCCTGCACGACCCGCACTCCGGCCGCACCCTGAAGATCGCCACCGACCAGCCGGGCCTTCAGTTCTACACCGGCAACTTCCTCGACGGCACTCTCACCGGCACCGGCGGCCACACCTACCGCCAGGGCGACGCCCTGTGCCTGGAGACCCAGCACTTCCCGGACTCGCCGAACCACGCGAACTTCCCGTCGACAGTGCTGAGGCCTGGTCAGACGTACAAGACGTCGACGATCCACACGTTCAGCTCCTGAAAGCTCACAGCTGACGCGTAGTTCGGATCCGGGGTTCCCGAACTCACACCATTTTCACATCCGTTGAACAGTGCCACTCCCGTCTCCGTACTCATGGGTGGCCCGTGCTCCCCCGCGCGGGCCACCCAAGACGACGGGCCCGGTCGTCCCCACCGGGCCCGCCTTCATACGGAGGTTCCATTGGCCGACTCCAACGTCACCTCGCTGTTCCGCAGTACGGCGGCGCACAGCCCGTCGATGGCAGCGCTGGCGCGTGAGAGCGACGGCACCGGCCCGGTGGACTTCTGTATCCCGTGCAACCCGTACTTCCCCACCCCCGCCATGTTCGACGAGATGGCGGCCCGGTTGCGCGAGATCATCACGTACTACCCGAGCAGCGCCGACACCATCACGGCCGAGCTCTGCAACCTGCTCCAACTCCCGCCGAGCTGCGTGGCGATGGGCAACGGTTCCACCGAACTGATCACCTGGATCGACCACTTGATGGTCCGCGAGTCACTCGCCATCCCCGTCCCCACCTTCGGCCGCTGGACCGACCAGCCCATGGAGACCGGCAAGCGGGTCGACATGTTCCCGCTCCAGGAGTCCAACGGCTTCGTCCTCGACCTCACGCAGTACGCCGAGTTCATCCGCAAGCGCAACACCAAGGTCGCCGTCATCTGCAACCCGAACAACCCCGACGGCGGCTTCCTGCACAAGCAGGCGCTCGTCCAGTTCATGGACGCGATGGCCGACCTGGACCTCGTCATCATCGACGAGTCGTTCCTGGAGTTCGCGGACGCGGAGGTCGAACCCAGCGTCGTACAAGAGGCGATGCTGCGCCCCAACGTCGTCGTGCTGCGCAGCCTGGGCAAGAACTTCGGCCTGCACGGCATACGGTTCGGCTACCTCGTCGCGAACCCCGCCCTGGCCGGCCGCATACGCTCGATGCTCCCCAAGTGGAACCTCAACGCCTTTGCCGAGCATGTGGTGTTCATCCTCAAGGAGCACGGCGCGGAGTACGCGCAGAGCCTCCAGCAGGTGCGCCGCGACCGGCTCGACATGGCGAGCCATCTCTCCGCGCTGCCCGGCCTGACGGTCTATCCGTCGCAGGGCAACTTCCTCTTCGTACGCCTCCCCGTCGGCGCCGAGGGAACCGTGGTCCGGGACCGGATGCTCACCGAGCACCGCATCCTGGTCCGCGAGTGCGGCAACAAGATCGGTTCGTCCAGCCGCTTCCTGCGGCTCGTGGTGCGCCCCCAGACGGACGTGCGTCGCCTGGTGTCCGGCATGGAACAGGTGCTCTACGGGACCAGGAGGGGAGCTGCCGTACCCGAGCTGGGTACAGGGACCAACTACAGCTCGGGTACGGCGGCCGTGGACCGCCTGGTCGGCGCGACGAACGGGGCGGGCATGCAGAACCTCGCCGCGCAGGCGCTCCTCGGTACGGGGACGTCGGGGGTCGGCATGCCCGCGCAGATGCCGATGCCCGCGGCGGCTCAGATGCAGCAGCCTCAGCCCGTGCCGATGCAGGTGCCGCAACCGCAGCCGCAGCCCCAACAGCAGCCGCAGTTCCAGCCGATGGCTGCCGCCGCGCAGGTTCAGCAGATGCCGATGACCGCTATGGCGGACCAGCAGTCGAACGGGGTGGGCATGCCGATGCAGATGCCGCAACAGGTACCCCAGCAGATGCCCCAACAGCCCTACGGCGTACCCGCGCCCGCCCCCGCGCCGGCACCGATGCCGCAGGGGCCGACCCCGACCGGTGTGCCTGCGCGTAATGGGCTTACGGCCGCGCAGGTTCGGGGGGCTACTAGTCCCAACGGGATGCAGAATCTTGCGCCGGCGCCTGCGACGGGGTGGCCTAACGCGCAGAGTTGGCCCAATGCTGCAGGGATGGGGCAGGCGGGTTAGGGGTTCGTTGCCGGGTGCGGGTGCGTGGGGGCTGGTCGCGCAGTTCCCCGCGCCCCTAACAACGAACGGCGTTGATCAGTGACGCCCCCAATGGCAAGGCGTTGGATCCCTGTACCTCGAAGCCTGCCTTCTCCAGCAGGCGTCGGTAATGGTCCTCGTCGCGTTCTTGGCCGCCGACGTTGCACAGCATGTGGACATCCCACGCCACCGCCGTCGGAGTTGGCAACAGGCGCTCGACCACGAGGAGTTGGGTGCCTGGGCGCATCGCGTCCGCGCATCTGTTGAGGATCGTGAGGCAGCGGGCGTCGTCCCAGTCGTGGAGGACTCGGGAGAGGAGGTAGACGTCTCCGCCTTCCGGTACGGACTCCGTGAAGTCGCCTGGTACGAAGGTGCAGCGTTCCGTCAGTTCCTTGCGGGCTGACTCCAGGGTTTCCGGGCGTTCGAACAGGACGCCCTCCAGGTGGGCGTGGGTCCGGAGCAGCCGGCCGAGCAGCGCGCCGTTTCCGCCGCCCACGTCCACCACTCGCCGTGCCTTCGAGAAGTCGATCAGTGTCGGTACCGGGGTGAACATCTCCGCGCTCGCCGCCATCGAACGGTGGAACAGGCTTCCCAGTTCCGGGTGTTGGGCGAAGTACGGGAAGTGGTGTTGGCCGTAGCGGTGGGCGAAGGCTTCCTTGCCGGTGCGTACGGAGTGGGTCAGGCCCGCGAACGAGTCGTAGAACGGGCCCGCGTACAGACGCGCCAGCGGGTTCAGGGAGAACTCCGTTGCCGTGCGCAGGGGTTGGCCTGCCGCCGTGAGGTGGTAGGTGTCGTCCGATGCCGTCAGCAGGCCCAGCGTCGTCAGGTAACGGAGCAGGCGGCGTAGTGCGTCCGGGTGCGTCGACGTGAGGGCCGCCAGCCGCTCCGCCGACATGCCGGGGTGGTCCGCCAGGTGGTCCGCGATGTTCAACTCGGCCATGGTGGCGACCGCTTGGGTGGCCCAGGCTCCGGTCATCACGGTGAGCAGGGCGGTCGTCGGGTCGGGGAGTGGGGTGTGGCGGCCGGGGAGGCGGAGTTCGAAGCGGCGGTGGGTGGTGGTGCGGTGGTAGAGGACGGTGACGTTCTCGTGGCCGTTGTAGCCGCCGCCGTCGGGGACCGCGCCGCCTCGCTCCTGGAGGAGGAGTCGTAGGCCTGCGGGGACCACCGGGCCGGGGGCCGTCACCGCGAAGGCGTGGTGGGACTCGTGTTCCGCCTCGCGTTCGTCGGCGGCCACGGCCTCCAGCGCCGACTCCGGGGGTACCGGGAGCGCGAAGATCTCCACGCTGCGTCCCCCTACCGCCACGTGCACGATGCCCACCGGGACGTCGGCGAGTTCCGGGCCGTAGCGGCGGGTCAGGCGGTCGCGGACCACCACGCTGGGGGTGACGGGGCCCGGTTCGAGGCCGAGGCGGCGGAGTTCTTCGCAGAGGCCGTCGAGGGAGTCGGGGAAGACCAGGACCGCGGTGTGGTCGAAGACCAAGTGGCGGGACACGTCCGCCCGTTCGGCGCGGGTGAGGGCCGGGAGGAGTTCGGCGAGGACCTGGTCCGTGTCGTGGGTCTCGACGTAGGCCGCCGCGCGCTGGACGCGTGCTACGTCGGCTGCGGCGAGGCGTGCCTGTACGACGGGGAGGTTCATGAAGGGGTTCCCGGTGGATCGTGGGGACGGGAGACGGGAGAGAAGAGGCGGGAGAGAAGAGGCGGGATCAGATGCCCGTGTAGTTCTCGGCGAAGAAGTCCTGGTGCGCGCGGGACGTGCGCAGGCTGTCCAGGCGGGCGTACTGGAGCGCGCGGCCGTAGCGGGCGTGCGCGTCGACGGCGTCCTCGGCGGACGGGCCGTGCAGCAGGCCGCTCATCCAGTGCGAGAACTCGTGGGCCCGCCAGACACGCGGCAGGCAGTCGGCCGCGTAGCGGTCGAGGTCGCTCTCGTCGGCGTGCTTCAGCGCCGACGTCAGTGCCTGGGCGAGGCGTTCGGCCTGGAGTACGGCGAGGTTGGCACCCTTCGCGGCCGAGGGACTGATGAGGCCGGCCGCGTCGCCCGCCAGCCAGAGGCGGCCGGTGCCGGGGGTGTCGAGGACGTCGGAGCGCAGGTCGACGACCGCCTTCTCCAGGACCGGGCCGTCCTTGAGCACGCCGAACTCGTCCGTACGGAACCGAGTCGCCAGCTCGGTCCAGACGCGGTCCTCGTTCCAGTCGGCGGAATCGGTTCCGCGCGGGCACTGGAGGTAGTAGCGGGTGACGGTCGCCGTGCGGGCCATGTGACCGGCGAATCCCCGTTCGTGCAGGGCGTATCCGACGGCTTCCATGCTCGGCGGGGCCTCGGCCAGGACCGCCAGCCAGCTCACGCCGTGGTCCCAGCGGGCGGTACGCGTCCCGTGCGCGGTCATGGTCGCGCGGGCGACTCCCCGGTGCCCGTCGCACCCGGCGACGTAACGCCCGACGACGTCCGTGCCGTCGGACGTCCGTACCCGGCCGTCCTCGGAGATCTCCTCGACCTCCGTGTCGAAGCGGATCTCGCCGCCGCGTCGGAGGTACTCGGCGAGCAGGTCCCGTACCAACTCCTGCTGGGGGTAGACCGTGTGGACCTCGCGGCGCCCCAACTCGCCGTAGTCGAGGGTGAATTCACCCTTCTCGCTGCGGAAGAGGCAGGTTTGGTGGGTGTGGCCCCGGGCCAACAGCCCATCCGCGAGCCCGTGTCGGGTGAGGACGCGGACGGAGTGGGCGGCCAGGAAACCCGCTCTGGCCCGCCCTTCCACCGCCTCGCGTCCGCGCCGTTCCAGGATCACGCAGTCGATGCCACGGTCCAGCAGCAGGTTCCCCAGGACGAGCCCCGCCGGGCCCGCCCCGACGATCACCACCCCGGTCCGCACGCCGGTCCGCGCACCGGAGTCGAATCGTTTCCCCACGTCCACCCCTGATCTTGCTTTTTCGGCCAAGGGGTTTCATATCAGCCAGATCAGGGAGATGAGCAATCGAAGACGACTTCTTAGCCCATAAGGGCCAACTGGGCATATGTCAGTGGTCGTTGTCCAGGTGCAGCTTGAGCAGGTCCACGCCGTAGTCGCCGCCGTTGGGGGTCCGGATGATGGTGTGGATGTGCTGCTGGGTGGGGGTGCCGTTGGGCCCGCCCATACCGCCACCGGCACCCGGGCTCGCATTGCTGCTCTTCGTGCCGTAGGCCAGAGGCGACTGGGCGTCGTACTCGATGAGGACGACCGGGCTGTGCACGCGGTAGTAGAAGGCGGAGGAGTCCTTGGTCTCGCCCATCCAGTAGAAGTAGGTCGCGTCGAGGTGGTCCTCGACCTCCGACATCTTCACTTCGGCGTGGCCGTCGTTCATGTTGCCGACGTAGACGCGCACGAGGTCGAGGAGGTTCTGCTTCTGGGCGCTGGTGAAGTCCTTGGCGACAAGCCCCTGGTAGGCGAGCTTGGCGTTGTCCTGCCCGGCCCCGGCCTTCATGTCGTCGCCGGACTTCTTGGTGCTGGAGATCACCTTGGCGCGCTGGGCGGCGGTGAGCGAGCGCAGGAGGGTGAGACCGGCCTTGGTCTCGGGCTTGAACAGGGTGATCTTCTCGCCCTTGTAGGTGGCGGAGGTCGGCTCGGACCCCATGAAGGTCGGGGTCATCACGACCTGGTCGCCGAGCACGAAGAAGTTGATGGCCACGTGGTGGCCCTCGTACTGGAAGCCCCACGGCTTGGTGGTGGACGGCGTGCCCATGAAGGTGAAGAAGTACGCGCCCTCGGTGAGGGTGTCCCGGTTACCGCCGCTGTAGTCGCCGAGGAAGGCGTTCAGCTTCATGATGTTGCGGGTCTGGGTGAGCCCGTCGGCGGACAGGGCGGCGCCGAGCAGCGCGTAGCCCAGGTTCCGCTTCTTCGCGGTGATGTCGCCCATCCGGACACCCTTGCGCTGGTACCCGTCGACGTTGCTCCAGGCCAGCCACTCGTTGTTGTCGACATCGAACGTGCAGGACTTGCGTTCCTTGGCGCTGAGCCCGTCGAGGAAGGCCTGCGCGGCCTTGACGATCCCGTCCGTCGAGACGTCGGTGGAGTGGATCGAGTAGAGCCCGTCGGCGATCTTGCCGTCGGTGGTCACGCCCTTGAAGTCGGCGTACTTGACCTCGCTCTGCCCGGGGCCCATCCCGCTGCCCCCTCCCCCGGGCCCGCCGGAAGGCATCGCGCCGGTGGGCATGCCACCGCCGGGGCCGCCCGAGGGGGCGCCGTTCGGGGCGCCGGAGGACGAGGACGCGGTGGCCGTGTCGGAGGCGTCCGACGAGCAGCCGGTCATGGTCGCGACAGCCGCGACTCCGCCGGCGAGCAGCGCCTTGTTCATGAACCAGCGGCGGCTGCGGTCGGCTTCGGGGGTGCGGGGGCGGTGTCCGTGCATACGGGCCAACCTCCCGCACCAACCTGAGCCGAACCTGAAGTCCCGTCCAATCGCCTGACCAGTGCCAACCACCTCGGTACGTCGATTTCCACCCTTACCGTCTTGCCCGGCGGCGGCACCCGGTCCACCACCTCCCACCGGTCCGCGAGCGCCTCGACGAGCACGAGCCCGCGCCCGTTCTCGTCGAGCAGGTCCGGCTGTTCTACGGCCCCGGGTGCGGGCGGAAGCGGTCCGGTACGGGTGTCGGTGACCTCGATGCGGACACTCCCGGTGACGAGGGAGAGCCGGAGTTCGAAGTCCCGGCCGGGTACGCGGCCGTGGGTGACGGCGTTGGCGGCGAGTTCGGCGACGACCGCGGCGACGGCGTCGGAGGGGTCGCTGCCGTGCGGGATGCCCCAGGCGTGGAGTTGATGCAGGGCGAGGTGACGGGCGAGGCGGGCGCCGCGTGGGGTGGGGCTGAGGCGCTGGGCGAACGTGCGTACGGTGACGGGGGGTTGGGTGGTCATGGGCCCAATGTGGCGTTCAGGGGGGCCAGTTCACCAGGTTCCGAGCCCGTACGCTGCGGCAGCGTACGGGGTCACACGCTGGACAGTACGCGCTACGTTCCGTAACCATGTGCGCGGGAGGTGGGTGACCATGGTCGAAGGCAGCGGTGAGCCCGAAGTGTCCGACAGCCTGCGAACGTTCGGGGCGATGTTGCAGGCCCTGCGGGAGCATGCGGGGCTGAACCGGGAGGAGTTCGGACGGCGGATCGGGTACTCCAAACACACTGTGGAGTCAGTGGAGTTGGGGAGGCGGATGCCGGACACGCCGTTCGTGGACCGGTCCGAGCCTGTGTTGGGCAACACCGGGGCGGTACGGAGGGCGGCGGAACATCTGGAGCGGCGACCGGGGTTGGCGTCCTGGTTCCGGCAGTGGGCGCTGAAGGAGAAGACGGCGATCACGCTGTACACGTACGAATGCCGGATGATTCCTGGGTTGTTGCAGACGGAGGCGTACGCGCGGACGCTGTTCAACGAGCATCTGCCGCCGATGGACGACTCGCAGATCGAGACGCAGTGGGTAGAACGAGAGAAGCGGCAAAGGCTGTTGTGGGAGCGACCGAACACAGCGTTCAGCTTCATCCTGGAGGAGGGCCTGTTCCTGCGCCGCACAGGCAGGGTGGAGGTCACTCGGGAACTCATCGACCACGTGCTGAGGGTCGCCGAACTGCGGAACGTAGAAGTCCAGGTCATGCCCCAACTGCGGGACCGTCACGCCGGGTTGAACGGTCCCATGCAACTGCTCGAAGAGCCCAACAACCGGTGGTACGCATACTCCGAGGGGCACGAGAGCGGGCTGCTCATCACTGATCGAAAAGTAGTGAGCGTGCTCCAGATGCGATATGCCAGAATGCGTTCGCAGGCTCTCACCATCCAGGACTCCTTGAGCCTGTTGCGGCGCATGCGAGGAGACCTATGAGCACGTCCGAACTGGCCTGGTTCAAGAGCAGCTACAGCAGCAGCGGCTCCGGTGACTGCGTCGAAGTCGCCCTCGCCTGGCACAAGTCCAGCTACAGCAGCAGCAGTTCGGGTGACTGCGTCGAGGTGGCCAACTGCCCCTCTACCATCCACATCCGCGACTCCAAGAACACCGAAGGCCCCCAACTGGCCCTCGCCCCCACGGCCTGGACCGAGTTCATCGTCACCCTGTGATCGGGGGCTCCGCCATGAGCACCACTGAACTGGCCTGGTTCAAGAGCAGCTACAGCAGCGGCGGAGACGGCGACTGCGTAGAAGTCGCCCTGTCCTGGTACAAGTCGAGCTACAGCAGCAGTGGTGACGGCGACTGCGTGGAGGTGGCCACCTGCCCCACCACCATCCACATCCGCGACTCCAAGCACACCCAGGGCCCCCAACTCACCCTCACCCCCACCACCTGGACGAAGTTCATCGTCACCCTGTGATCCGCGAATGCGATGATGCCGCCATGGCACAGTCACCGCAGGACTCCTCGGTCACCGAAGACGGAATGACCGCGGCCCAGGCCGTCGACCGGATCGAAGGCGCCGCGCATCCACGCCCGCACGATCGCCGCCTGCACGCCCGCGGTGCCGTGTACGACGCGCGGTTCGTGCCCACCGGGCAGATCGCGAAGTGGACGACGGCCACCTGCCTCACCGCCGAAGCCAACGCAGTGATCCGGTTCTCGAACGGCTCCGGCAACTTCGCCGCCGACGACCGGGCACGGGGCGTGCGCGGGATGGCGGTCAAGTTCCTTGACGGCGACGGCAGTAGCGATGACGCGAAGGCCGTCATGGATCTGGTGGCCGCGAATTTCCGGGTGTTCCCGAGTCACAATCCCGAGGGGTTCATCGACCTCGTCGAGGCGCTGGGCATGGCGGGCACGGAGGGCGGGTTCGCCGACCGGGCGAAGGGGAAGCTCGCCGCGGCCGGGAAGTTCGCCACCGTTCTTGCCCAACACCCGGAAAGCCGGGGGGCGTTGAAGTCGTTCGCCGGGCAGCAGGCGCCCGCCAGTTTCGCCACCACCCGCTACGACGGGCTGCACGCCTTCGTCCTGGTCGACGAGTCGGGCGTACGCCGCCCCTTCCGCTACCGTCTCGTGCCCCAACTGGGCGAGGTCGAGATCGATCCCGCGTACGCCGAGACGCTCGCCCCGGACTTCCTCATCGGCGACCTCGACTCCCGCCTCGAAACCGGGCCCGTCACCTTCACCGTGGTGTACCAGCTCGCGGAGCCGAACGACCCGACCCACGACCCGTCCCAAGCGTGGCCGGAACAGCGCCCGTTGATCCCTGCCGGACACCTGCACGTGACGTCCCGCTCGCCGCGCGAGGACCACTGGCAGCAGCAGGTGTTCGACCCGACCCGCCTCGCCCCCGGCGTGGAAGCCTCCGACGACAAGATGCTGGCCTTCCGCCGCCACGCGTACTCCGTCTCGGCGGAACGCCGGCTCGCACCCTGACGTCACGCACCTTTGAGGAACGGCCGTAGCGGCTGCCGTGCCGCGGCTTCCGCCAGGCGCGGCAACGGGCGGCCCGGGGCGAGGCGTGCGGCCAGCCAGCCCCACAGGGCGAGGTTGACCTGGGTCGACCGTTCGGGCGCGCAGTGGCCGGCGTCCTTGATCACCCACACCGTCGTTTCCGGCCGCCCGGCCAGTCCTACGATGTCGCCGAGCGGGACGTAGATGTCATCGGCGCCGTTGATCACCAGCAGCGGCGCGCTCTCGGCCCCGGCCTTGTCGAGGAGCCCCTGCTCGCGCAGGGAGAAACCGGCGAGCAGGTCGGCGATCGCGGACTGGTCCGGCATCTCGTCCACGTGGAGGGCGTTGCCGATGATCCCGGACATGCCGTGCGGCAGGCTGAGCAGATCGACGGGGTCGTCGGTCAGACCGGTCGGCCCGCCGAGGTCGACGGCCGCGTCTACGTGGCCGGCGAGTGCCAGTTTGGCCGCCCAGTGCGCGCCGAAGCTGATGCCGTAGAACCCGACCGGTTGGCCGTAGGCGCACCGGAGTTGGGAGACCAGGCCGACGAGGATGCGGTCCGCGTCGGGTGAGAGCGGGACCGAGGACTCGCCGGTGCCGGGCATGTCCACGGCGGCGACGAGGAGGCCGGTGGCGCGGGCGGTGGCTACGGCCAGCCGGTGCAGGTCCATTTTCCAGGTGTCGACGCCGCCGCAGAGGACGACGACTCCCGACCGGGCCGACCCCCGTCGCCGTCGTTGGAAGAAGTGCACGGGGACGGGTTCGGGCACGTTCAGTACCGCGCGCTGGAAACGGACGGGGAAGCGGGGCGCGGCTTCGAGGTACGCGGCGAGCTGGTGCTCCTGCGCGGCTCGCCGGTCGTCGGTCGCCAGGCACGGGAAGCGGGCCGCGCCCCAGCAGAGCGAGGCGAGCAGCGGGTCGCCGGAGGCGTGCGCCCGCTCGGCCTCGGCCGCCCACACCGGAACCCAACTCCTCACCCCCGTCCCCCACATGTCGGTGATCCGGGCTCGGGCGCGGTCGACGACCGGGCGCGGGATCCCGAGCGCCACGAACTGACGGGTGCGCTCGTCCAGAAGGTCGTCGGGCTCTACGGGGAAGGTGAACATGCCTTCTACAATGCGAGTAATCCTCAGTTTCTGACAACTCGCATTGGACCCCGCGCCCGGCCATGTCCACACCCCGCAAACGCCCACGTCAGCAGCGGTCCCAGGAGACGTACGACGCGATCCTGGAGGCGGCTGCTCAGCTTTTCGAGTCCCTCGGCTACACCGGCGCGACCACCAACAAGATCGCGGACCGCGCCGGGGTGTCGATCGGCTCGCTCTACCAGTACTTCCCGAACAAGGACGCGCTGCTGTACGCCCTCGGTGAGCGGCATGCGCAGGCACTGGCCGCCGCGATGACATCGGCGATGGCGGACCTGCGCGCGGCCGCACCCCCACCCGAACAGACCATCCGCACCCTGTACTCGACCCTGGCCCAACTCCACGACACAGACCCGCACTTGCACCGGCTTCTCTACGACCAGGCCCCGCGCCCCGCCGAAGCCGCGGCCCAACTCCGCGCGTTCCAGACCGAGATGGCCGCCGAGGTCGCACACCACCTGCGCCGTCTCGGCCTGGGCTCCCCCGACCCGACCCTGACGGCCCTGCTCCTGGTCCAGGCGGCCGAGGCCCAGGTCCACGGCGCGATCCTCGACCCGCCGCCGGGGCGCACCCCGGCCGAGTGCGTGGAGACGGCGATCGCCCTGTGCCTGGCGGCGCTGGGCATCCGCCCGACCTGAAGCATCGCTTACGGCTTCACCGGTCCTGTCGCACCAGCCGTGATCCCTCCACCGTGAATCCCACCGCCGCACCGCCACCGGCCCGCGTCCCCGCGAACACGGTCCCGCCGTGCGCCTCGGCCACGTCCCGGACGATGGCGAGGCCCAGCCCGGATCCGGGCAGCCCGCGCGCGGTGTCGGCACGGTAGAAGCGGTCGAAGACGCGCGGGGTGTCGGCGTCGGTGATGCCCGGTCCGTGGTCGGAGACGGTGACCTCGCCGCGACGGATGCGTACCTCGATGGGTTCGTGGTCGTCGGGGGCGAACTTGGCCGCGTTCTCCAGCAGGTTGCCCAGCGCGCGTTCGAGTGCCTGGGGGCGGCCGTGGACCACGGTGGCGTCGGCGTCGATGTGGACGAGGCGGCCGGTGCGCCGGTGCACCCGACGGGCGGCGCGGCGGGCCGACTCGGCCAGTTCCACGGCCTGTTCGGGCTCGCCCCGGTCGCGCGCCAGGGCAAGTTCGACCAACTCGTCCACCAGGTGGGTGAGTTCACGGGTCTCGCCCTCCACGTCGTCTAGGAGCCGGTCCCTGGCGTCCGGGGAGAGTTCGGTGACGCGGCGCAGTACGTCCGCGTTGGTACGCAGACTGGTCAGCGGGGTCCGCAGCTCATGCGCGGCGTCCTGCACCAGCCGCTCCTGCGCCGCACGCGCGGCGGCGAGCCGCTCCAGCATCCGCCCGAACGACACGGCGAGCCGCCCGACTTCGTCCCGTCCGGCACAATCCCGCTGGTGACTGGCTGATCAACGCCCTGACACGGCCGCGGCCGAGGTGGCAAGGTCGGTGAGATTC
>NZ_JBLTJC010000128.1:0-26780 GCF_048158785.1 Streptomyces colwelliae
GAGTGCGGGGGTTGTGTCTTGGCTGCCGGCTCGTTGTGGCTGGTCGCGCAGTTCCCCGCGCCCCTAAAAACCCAAAGACAGGGGGCCGGAGCTCTGTGCGAACTCCGGCCCCCGCCCAGCCTGTTGCTGTTACGGGCGTCCCCGATGCCCCCGCAGATGTTCCGCGATCGGCTTCAGGGTGTTGCTGAGGTCCGACAGGCCCTCGGGGGTGACGAGGTCGATGAAGTGGCGGCGTACGGAGGCGACGTGGTGGGGTGCGACCTTCTGCATCGTCTCCAGGCCGTGGTCGGTCAGCACCGCGTACAGGCCCCGGCGGTCCGACTCGCAGTTCTCGCGGCGGACCAGGTCCGCGTTCTCCATGCGGGTGATCTGGTGCGAGAGGCGGCTCTTGGACTGGAGGGTGGCGGCCGCGAGGTCGCTCATCCGCAGTCGTACGCCCTCCGCCTCGGAGAGGTTCACCAGGATCTCGTAGTCGTTCATCGTCAGGCCGAACGGCTGAAGATCCTTCTCGAGTTGGTACGTCAGCAGCCTGTTGACCTCCAGGTGGGTGCGCCAGGCGCACTGCTCCTCATCGGTCAGCCAGCGCGTGGCCGTCTCGGTCTCCATGAATGAAGTCTACCTAAAATGTTGAAAGGCGAACTAGTGAGGGTGGCGTGACGGCGCGCACATGTTCGACGTCACACTCCGCAGACTACCGCTCACAGCCCGAAGCGACGCTGGAGGTCCCCCAGCTGTCCGGGAAGGCGCGGTGCGCCCGCTTGCTGTGCGGGGCCTGTGGAGGGGGCGCCCCCGCCGGGTACCCCGGGTTCGTTCGGAACGGCCCCCGTGGCCTGCGCGGCCATGAGTGCCTCGGACGACTGGAGCAGCACCGTGCCCGCGCCGACGAACTCGAACTGGTGCTCCTCGCCGGAGGCCCCGCCGATGCCCGTCATCGCACGTAGACCGCCCATCAGGCCGGTCATGTACGCGTGGTCGTAGTGATGGCACGGGGAGGGGCAGTCGGCCCAGCCGACGAGGGCCTGCGGGTCCACCCGGATCGGGGGTTCCATGAACACCACCGGGCCGCTCGACGCGGCCACGATCTTTCCGGTTCCGATGAGTGTCAGGAAGCCGGGAACAATCGACTGCTTGAGAGCGAGACTTGGCTGAAAAGCGAGCAGGTTGCCCGAGCGAATGGTCATGTTGGCGTCTTCGAGGTCGTACGCGTTGACGTCGAAGGCCCGGTCGGCGAGCAGCATCTTGCCCGAGCCGTCCGCCACGACCCAGTCGCTCGCGTGCAGAGGCGAATGGAAGGACGTACGGACAAGTCGGTCGAGTCGCCCGTGCCCGATGCCGTTGAACTCCATCGAGCCGTAGTAGGCGATCATCTTCCCCTTCTGAAGGAACCACTGGCTCCCCTTGAGCTCCACGCAGAAGGTGTACTTGTTCACGTTGTCGTCGACCGGGAGGGTCATCGGGTCGTAGACCGTGGGGCCGGACCCCGCGTACTGGCTCACAGCTTCTCCTCCGACGCCTGGACGTACACCGCGCCGCTGCCGCTCAGCTCCAACTGGAAGGCCTCGCCGGAGCCCCGGCCCACCATGTCGCGCCAACCGAGCGCCGTGGACAGCTTGTTGCGTACGTCGCCGTGGTGGGCGACGTAGGCCTGCGGGTCGACGTGGACGGGACGGCCGGGGGTGATCGGGACCTCGAAGACGCCGCCGTGGGCCATCACGGCGACCGAGCCCTGTCCCTGGAGGGTGGTCGTGAACAGGCCCTGGCCGGTGACCTGGCCCCGGACCATGCCCATGACGCCGCCCTGCGAGCCCATGAACATCGTGCCCTGCCGGAGGGTGCCCTCGAAGGCGAGGAGGCGGTCGGCCTCCACGTAGAGGGTGTCGCCGGTGAGGTTGATGATCTGGATGTGGTGGCCGCCGTGACCGAACATCACGGTGCCGCTGCCCTCGACGGTCATCAGGGGGGTCGCCTCGTTCGCCACCCGGCGCCCGAGCATCGACATGACGCCGCCCTGGCCGCCCTGGATGTTGGGCGTGAAGGAGACGTCGCCCTTGTACGCGAGCATCGCGCCGCGCTGACTGAACAGCCGCTGCCCCGGCATGACGGTGGCCTGGATCATCTTCGAGTTGATCTCGGTGAACGCCATGTCACACGTCCCCCGCGATCGTGTTCCGCTCGCTGGGCTGGACGTAGACGAGCCCGTCCCCCTCGAAGCGGATCTGGAAGGCCTCGCCGCCGCCCTCCCCGAAGAGGGTGCGGAACGTCACACCCGACTGGAAGGACTGCTGGAGATTTCCCTGGTGCGCGATGTACGCGCCGGGGTCGACGGTCAGCGGGTACTGCCGGCTGACCCGGAGCACGACAGCCGGACCGTCCGACATGATCGCCGCCTGGCCGTGGCCCTCGACGGTCGTCGTGAACAGTCCGTTGCCCTGCGAGGCGCCGCGCAGGCCGGTGAAGGTCGTCCCGGTGCGCAGCCCCGCGTCGGTCACGAGCAGATTGCTCGACTCCACGTACAGCTTGTCCCCCTGGAGATTCACGAGGTTGATCTCGGAGGCCCGGTCCGCGAACCAGCAGGTCCCCTGCCCCCTCACCTCCATCACCGTCATCTGCTCACCGGTGAGCCGCCGGGTCACCATCCCCCGGATGCCCTCACCGCCGCCGCTCATCTTCTTGAAGGCCATCTGCCCGTCGTACGCGACCATCGAGCCGTTCTTCGCCTTCACGGCGTCCCCGGTCATGTCGACGGCGAGCACCTTGCTGCCCTGGAGTCGAAACATCGCCACGGTGCGAAGGTAACCGCACGGGCCCGGTCGAGGACAGGGCCCGTGGGTGGAGAACGACCCTGACCTGCCCCCTAGGGCAGACGTGCGGGAGAGCTACGGGAGTTCTACGGGAGAGCTACGGCTGGTCGCGGGACGGGCCCAGCCGGATGACCGCGGTCCCCGCGCTCAGGTCGACGGTGGACCAGGGCGGCGCCCCGTCCTCCTCGTCGTCCCGCATGACCAGCGCGCTCTGGCGTTCCTTCAGTTCGGTCTGTTTGCCCGGTGAGAGGCTCGCGTGCAGCTGCTCGAAGCCGGTCGCGGATATCTGGCCCTGCCGCCCGGCGTTCCGCCAGGGGAGCATTCCGGCGCGGCCCATCTTCAGGAGCAGCTGGTCGAGGAAGGCGAGCGCGGTCAGGAGGACCACCAGTCCGGGCAGCGTCATGAAGAAAACGAACTGCACGTGCACTCCCGGGGGCTCGGCTGCGGACCCCCAGTCTCGGCTCGCTCAGCCGTTTGCCACAATGGGTGAACGTTTGTGCTCGCGTTCACAAACTGTGGACGTCTCCCTCACCGAAGGTGACCTGTGGACATCAAGACCGCCACCGCCATCCGCCGCCTCCGCCTGGTGTCGGCTCCCGAGGCCGTGTCCTTCCTCCTCCTGCTCGTCTGCTCGGTGCTGAAGCGGACCACGGACTTCAACGCGGTGCCCGTCATGGGCATGGTCCACGGTGTCCTCTTCATCCTCTACGTCCTCTTCTGGGCCGACGCCTGGAACCGCACCAAGTGGGGCGCCAAGACGGCGGCCTTCTACTTCGTCCTCTCCGTGCTGCCCACCGGCGGCTTCTTCGCCGAGCGCAAGCTCAAGCGCGAGGCCGAGAACGCGGTCATCGCCTCCCGCGCCCGCAACGAGGGGATCGTGAACGCATGATCGTCGCCTTCTCCGTGACGCCGCTCGGTGTCGGCGAGGACGTGGGGGAGTACGTCGCCGACGCCGTCCGCGTGGTCCGCGAGTCCGGCCTGCCCAACCGCACCGACGCGATGTTCACCAGCATCGAGGGCGAGTGGGACGAGGTGATGGACGTGGTCAAGCGCGCGGTCGCCGCCGTGGAGGCACGCGCCCCGCGCGTCTCCGTCGTCCTCAAGGCGGACATCCGCCCCGGCGTGACGGACGGTCTCACCTCCAAGGTGGACACGGTCGAGCGGCACCTGGCGGAGTAGGGCGAGCCTCGTCCTGCGGGGGCGGGTCAGGCGAGCCAGGGTTCGAGGCCCCGCCCGGCCGCCCCCAGCACCTCACCTGGCGTCAGCTCATCGGCTCGTTCCACCACGACCGGCCCCCACCCGTGCCGCCGCACCGCGCCGAGCGTCACCGCACGCTCCCGCCGCAGGTACGTCACCGCCGACGCGAGGTCCGACACGGGCGGGCTCACCTCGTACGCGGCGAGCTTGCCGACGTACCAGCCGAGCCACTCCGGCCCCTCCCGCTCCCCGGCCCGGGAGAGCGCGGCCCCGGCGTCCCCGTCGAGGAAGACCACGACCGGGCGGACCGGCGCCAGCACATCCGCGAGGTCGGCCATGAACGCGTCGATCGCCTCCTCGCCGTGCCCCATCGCCAGCAACGTCGGCACGAACGGCACCAGCGCGTCCGCGACCACCACATCGTCGCCGCGTGCCAGCACCGACTCGACGAAGCGTGCGGTCGCCGCGAGCAAGGTCTCCAGGCCGACCGCTCCCGTCGCCCCGAACTCCTCGGCCACGGCGGCGAATTGAGGACGGCTCAGGATCTCCTCCTCGCGGAAGTGATCCACCCGCAACCCCGCACCGGCGAGCGACCGGGACAGCCCGGCGCACAGCGTCGACTTGCCGACCCCGGGAGCCGCGCCCCACACCGACACGAGCACCGTCACCGCCAACTCCCCACTCCAGCCCCGCAGTCGGTCACCGCACCCGCTCCAACGCCCCACTCAACCGCGACACCACCGCCAGGTCCGGCACCCGGCCCAGCCACACGACGACCTGCCCGCTCGCGAACTCCCGTTGTTCGGCGGTCACTTCCGGGTCGATGGCGCACTCGGCCTGTACCTGGATGTAGTTGAGCGTGGTGGCGAAGAGCATCGAGAACGACTGCGGACCCTGTACGACAGCACGCCCCCCGGCACTCCGGTACGCCCGCGCCACCCGCACGCCGGCCTCCACGTTCCCCTCGTTCCAGCCCGACCACACGAACAGGGCGCGCGCCAACTCCCGTTCCGCGGAAGCGGATCCGGCGTTGTCCCAGTCGAGGAGGACGGGACCGTCCGGGCCGGCCAGGACGTTCTGGGGTTGCAGATCGAGGTGGGACGTCACCAGGTCGCCGGGGTCGGACGGGGTCACCCAGTGCGCCAACTCCCGTGCGGAGGTGGCGATGAACCGGCCCAGCGCCTCCGCCCACGGCAACCCCGCCCGCCGCACCTTCAAGTGCAGTTCCTCCCATTCGGCGTCCTGCGGGCACCGCTCGTACCAGGAGCCCGGCATCCGGCTCTCGCCCTCTCCCGCCCTGTGCAGCAGCGCCATGGTCCGCCCGAACCAGTCCAGGACGTCCGGGTCGGACACGTCCGCGGGGGCGCCGTCGATCCAGTCGTACAGCTTGATGTGCGAGCCGGCGGAAGAACGGGAAGCCGAGCCGGAGCCGGAGTCGGAGCCGGGGTCCAGGTGGGAGACGTGCGCCCCCTCCCGATTGGGCATCAGCCGCGGCGACGCGATGCCCAGCCTCTCCGACGCCTCCCGTAACGCGGCCTCCCGGCGGACCTGGTTCTCGTCGCAGCCGAAGAGGAGTTCCTTGACGGCCCACGAGGAACCGTTGCCGGACAGCTTCCAGATCTGGCCCAGCGCGCCCCGGGTGACGGGTGTCAACGTCCACGGTCCGGCGCCGAGCGCGTAGGTCTCGGCGATGAGATCGGCGGTGTCGTGCATGTGGATGCCTCCCGGGACGCTGCTGAGGATCATGACCGGTGCATTCTCTCCGAGCCGCCCCCGCACGCCGTCCCACCGCCCGAGGAACCTCGTTCCGCCGCCGGAGACACCCCACTCCACTACCGGAAGCACCTGCTCCTTCGCCGGAGACCTCCTGCCCTACCGCCGGAGGCACTCCGTTCCGCCGCCGGAAACACCTCGCTCCGCCGCCGGAGAGGCATCCCGTTCGGCCGCCGGAAGCGTCCCGCTCCACTCCGGAAGTCTCCGCTCCGCCGCCAGAGACCCCCCGCTCCGCCGCCGGAGGCACCCGTTCCGCCGCCGGGGGCAACTCCCCACCCACCTGGACGCACCCAGTTCGACATGCCCCACTATGTCCACTTGTGTGTGGGTATCGGCCCGGTCGATCTTCGGAACCCAACGGTTGGTTCCTCGGTCCCCGGGCGTCGATCACTCCTCAATCATTGGAGGGCGCTGTGCGGCCGGAGGGCTACGACTACGACACCTACAGCCGACTGGCCGGACCGCTCACCGAGCCGTCCGGTGCGTCGTACCAGGTGCAGTACACCTCGCTCCTCTCGCGCGAGCCCCACCGAATACGCGCTGTCCTCCTGATGAGCCTCGCCCCGGTGCTCACCGCCGCCCTGCTCGTCTATCTCGTCTGGCCCTCCCACTGGGTCGAGCGCGAGGGCGGTCAGGAGTGGATGGTCGGGCTCGACATCGCGATGCTGATAGCCATCGGGCTCATCGAGCTGTTCATGGTCGTCAACGTCGCCTCCGTCGCCCACGCCACGCTGGTCGCCCGCGACCCGATCCCCGTCGTCCCCGCCGCCGGCACCCGCGTCGCCTTCCTCACGACGTACGTCCCGGGCAAGGAACCCCTCTCCATGGTCCGCGCGACTCTCGAAGGCGCGGTCGAGGTGACCCACACCGGGCCGGTCGACGTGTGGCTCCTCGACGAAGGTGACGACGAGCAAGCCAAGGCCTTGTGCGCCGAGTTGGGCGTACGGCACTTCACGCGCCACGGAGTTCCCGAGTGGAACCGCCCCAAGGGTGTCCACAAGGCCCGTACGAAGCACGGCAATTACAACGCCTGGATCGCGATGCACGGCGGCGACTACGAGTTCTTCGCCTCCGTCGACACCGACCACGTGCCGCTCCCCAACTTCCTTGAGCGGATGATGGGTTACTTCCGCGACCCGGACGTCGCCTTCGTCGTGGGACCGCAGGTGTACGGGAACTACCACAACCCCGTCACCAAGGCCGCCGAGTCGCAGCAGTTCCTCTTCCACGCGCTGATCCAGCGCGCCGGCAACCGCTACCGCGCCCCCATGTTCGTCGGCACCAACAACGTCGTACGGATCGCCGCCCTCAAGCAGATCGGCGGCCTCTACGACTCCATCACCGAGGACATGGCCACCGGCTTCGAACTCCACCGGCACCGCAACCCGTTGACCCGCACGCACTGGCGGTCCGTCTACACGCCCGACGTGCTCGCGGTGGGGGAGGGCCCGGCCTCCTGGACCGACTTCTTCACCCAGCAGATGCGGTGGTCGCGCGGCACGTACGAGACGCTGATCAAGCAGTACTGGAAGGCGCCGTTCACGATGCCTCCGGGGCGGTTGTTCTCGTACACGATGATGCTCGTGTACTACCCGATGACGGCCGTCAACTGGCTGCTGGGCATCCTGAGTTGCTTCCTGTTCCTGTGGTTCGGGGCCTCCGGCACCCAGGTCGCCGCGTCCGTGTGGCTGATGCTCTACAGCGATGCCGCGGCGCTCCAGATCGGGCTGTACCTCTGGAACCGGCGGCACAACGTCTCCCCGCACGAGCCGGAAGGGTCCGGCGGGCTCGCGGGCATGGCGATGTCGGCGCTCTCCGCGCCCATCTACCTCAAGTCCTTCGGCGAGGCGCTCATCCGCCGGCCCAGCCGGTTCGTCGTCACCCCCAAGGGCGGCGACGCCAGCCCGGACCGGGTGATGACCTTCCGCATCCATCTCTTCTGGGCGATCCTCCTGGCGACCTCGCTGGCCGCCTCGGTGATCCTCGACCACACCCACGCGGCCATGCGCACCTGGGCGGTCCTCGCGATGCTCATCTCCCTTGCGCCGCTGGGGGTTTGGGTCGGGTCGCTGCTCAAGGAGCGCCGGGAACGCCGGTCGTTGCTCGGCGGCGCGCGCACCCTCGACACCGCCGAGCCCGCGCTCGCCACCACCGGGGCCGGTCCGTCCGTCTCCAGCACCACGACAGGGGGCAACTAGACCATGGCCTTCCAGCCGTCCCAGAGAACCAGGAAGACCGTCCTCGGCATCGGCGGCATCGCCGTCCTGGCCGGTCTCAACGCCCCGGCCGCCCTGGACTTCGCCGGCGAGCAGTACCACGAGTACAAGATCACGAGGCCCGGCTACATGGCCAAGTACGGCTCCTGGGACCAGATCGACATCCCGAAGGAGTACCGCACCAACGCCATCCACGCCTCGCTTTTGCACACCGGCAAGGTGCTGATCGTCGCGGGCTCCGGCAACGAGCAGAAGAAGTTCAACGCCGGGTCCTTCGACACCGTCCTGTGGGACCCGAAGGCCAACACCTTCAAGAAGATCCCGACCCCGGTCGACTTCTTCTGCGGCGGACACAGCCAACTCCCCAGCGGCAACCTGCTGGTGGCCGGTGGCACCGCCCGCTACGAGCGCCTCGACGGCGAGGTCAAGCGGGCCGGCGGCGGTATGCGGGTCAAGAACGAGAACCCCAACAAGCCGATGTTCCTCAAGAAGGGCACCGTCTTCCGCTCACCGGCAGGCGTCGACTACGTCACCAGGTTCGACGTCACCGTCCCCAAGGCCAAGCGCGAGTTCAAGGTGACGTACAACGCCCGCGGTGTGATGCAGCCCTGGCAGACCAAGGTCACGGCCAGCGAGGTCCGCGTCTTCGTCGAGGCCACCGAGGCGGGCCCGATGTCGGTCACCGAGAACCAGGCCCAGTACGACGTCGTCGGCCTCAAGGGCATCGACGCGAACAACACGTACGGCCTCTCCGAGAAGATCACCCTCGACAAGCAGGACTACCAAGGCATCCGCGCCGCCTACGAGTTCGACCCGAAGGCCGAGCGGTACATCTCCGTCGACCCGATGGACAAGGCCCGTTGGTACCCGACCCTCGTCGGCCTCGACGACGGCCGCGTCCTCGCCGTCTCCGGCCTCGACGACGTCGGTGTGATCGACCAGGGCGACAACGAGATCTACGACCCGAAGACCAAGAAGTGGACCCCGGGCCCCAAGCGGTACTTCCCCACCTACCCGGCCCTCTTCCTCACCAAGGGCGGCAAGCTCTTCTACCCGGCCTCCAACGCCGGTTACGGACCCGCCGACAAGGGCCGCGAGGCCGGGCTCTGGGACCTGAAGACCAACAAGTTCACCAAGGTGGCGGGCCTCAGCGACCCCGACGAGACCGAGACCTCGTCCTCGCTCCTGCTGCCGCCCGCGCAGGACCAGAAGGTGATGATCCTCGGCGGCGGAGGCGTCGGCGAGTCCAAGAAGTCGACCTCGCGCACCGCGGTCGTCGACCTCAAGCAGGACAACCCCGTCTTCAAGGACGGCCCCAACCTCCCCCAGGGCACCCGGTACTTGAACAGCGTGATCATGCCGGACGACTCGGTCTTCACCACCAACGGCTCCTCGGACTACCGCGGCCGCAGCGCCAGCAACATCTTCAAGGCGCAGTTCTACGACCCGAAGGGCAACGCCTTCCGCGAGGCCGCCGCCCCCATGGTCGGCCGCAACTACCACTCCGAGGCACTGCTGTTGCCCGACGGCAGAGTCGTCACCTTCGGCTCCGACCCGCTCTTCGACGACCAGGCCAACACCAAACTGGGCCACTTCGAGCAGCGCATGGAGATCTTCACCCCGCCCGCGCTGCACAAGAACGGCACCAACAGGCCCGTACTCCAGGACGGTCCGGAGACCCTGGACCGCCACCACCGCGCGACCTTCCGCACCGACCACCCCGACCGTGTCGTCAAGGCCCGTCTGATGCGGCCGAGTTCGGTCACGCACACGACGGACGTCGAGCAGCGCTCCATCGAACTGGGCCTGGTCAAGGACGGCAAGTCGGTGACGGTGGACGTACCGAACGACCGGGCACTGGTGCCGCCCGGCTGGTACATGCTCTTCGTGACGGACGCGCAGGGCACGCCGTCGGAGGCGAAGTGGATCCAGGTGCGGTGAAGTTGGTGAACTGCCGGTCTAACTGCCGGTCTACGCCTTGGAGTTGCGCGCCAGCTCCAGGGCGTACTCCGGCCACCACTGTCCCGCGTCCGGACCGCCCTCACAGGTCCCGTCCGAGGCGCCCGGCCGCTTGATCCACAGATAGGCGTCCAGGGCCTGCTCGCCGGTGTCGGTGGTGGGCCGGGTGCCCAGGCCCCGGCCCGGCGGGTTGCACCAGGCGCCGGGCAGCGGCCCGTTGCCGTTGCGGCTGGTGTCGACGACGAAGTGCTTGCCGCCGAGGTCCCGCGACAACTGGACGCCGTACTTCTTCGTCACCGCGTCCGTCTGGAAGTTCGACACGTTGAGGGAGAACCCGTCGGCCTCCTCGACCCCGGCCCGCTTCAACGGCTCCACGAGCTTCGAAGAGTCCTGAATCCAGGACGGGTTGCCCGCGTCGAGATACACCTTCGTCCCCGACTGCTGCTTCAGCCGGACGACCGCCTCGCTCAGCAACTGCTCCCGCTCGCCCTGGTATTCGCCGGGCGTGCAGCCGTCCACCATGTGCGCGACGGCGTCGGGCTCCAGCACGACCAGCGCCTCGGAGTTCCCCAGCGCCTCGGCGAACTTCCCGATCCACGCCCGGTACGCGTCCGCGTCCACCGCCCCGCCGGCCGAGTGCTGACCGCAGTCCCGGTGCGGAATGTCGTACGCCACGAAGACCGCCGTACGACCCTCCTGGCCCGCGGCCGCCGTCGCCGCCCTGATCACCGGGGCGGGGTCGATCTCACCGGCCGGCCACAGCGCGGTCGGCTCGTCGGCGATCCGCTTGAGCAGGGCGGCGTCCTGCGTGCGCCCCTCCCGCTCCCACATCTGGATCTGCTCGGCCGCAGGGCTCGCCGGGTCGACCCAGAAGGTCATGTCGGCCGGGCCCTTGGACCGGGCACCGGCGACGGAGGCCTCGTCGACGTCGGACGCGGACGAACAGCCCACCGCGAGCCCGAGGACCGTGAGCGCCGCGAACGTACGGATCAGCCGGGACATGCTGCTCCCTTGCGCGAGGGGGATATTCAGTGACAATCAGTCAGTAATCCTGGCACAAGGCGCACGACCTGCTCCGATACGACACCGGGCACACGGGTACGGCCTCGCGGGACCGGAAGCGGGCACACCGGCAGGGTTCCGGGACCGATGGGCGAGACGGGGCTGACCACGATGTGACCGGCCGGTAAGGTCTGGTGCCGTGTCAAAGCCGCTCAGTCTTCCTTTCGACCCCATCGCCCGCGCCGACGAACACTGGAAACAGCGCTGGGGAAACGTGCCGTCCATGGCCGCCATCACCTCGATCATGCGGGCGCAGCAGATCCTGCTCGCCGAGGTCGACGCGGTCGTCAGGCCGTACGGACTGACCTTCGCGCGCTACGAGGCACTGGTCCTGCTCACCTTCTCCAAGGCGGGCGAGCTGCCGATGTCCAAGATCGGCGAGCGGCTCATGGTGCACCCCACGTCGGTGACGAACACCGTGGACCGGCTGGTCAGGTCCGGACTCGTCGCCAAGCGCCCGAACCCCAACGACGGCCGCGGCACCCTCGCCTCCATCACCGACAAGGGCCGCGAGGTCTGCGACGCGGCCACGCGCGACCTCATGGAGATGGACTTCGGTCTCGGCGCCTACGACGCCGAGGAGTGCGGGGAGATCTTCGCGATGCTGCGGCCGCTGCGGGTCGCCGCCGAGGACTTCGACGAGGAGTGACCCGGGCCGCCGACCCGGGGAAAGATCGCCCGGAACGGGTGGTTACGCTCGTCCTCATGAAAAAGAGCGTGTTCACCCGCTACCGCGTCTTGGCGTACACCACGGGTGTGCTGCTGGTCCTGCTCTGCCTGAGCATGATCGCCAAGTACCTCCTGAAGATCGACGGCGCCGGGAGTTTCACCGAGGTCGTCGCCATCGCGCACGGCTGGCTGTACGTCGTCTACCTGCTCTTCGCCTTCGACCTGGGCTCCAAGGCCAAGTGGCCGGTCGGCAAGCAGCTGTGGGTGCTCCTCGCGGGCACGATCCCGACGGCCGCGTTCTTCGTCGAGCGGAAGATCAGCCGCGAGCTGGAGGGCCACTTCGCCGAGCCGGCTCCGGTCGCCGCGAAGGTGTAGGTTCCACCGCTTTCACCGCCGTACGGGTCGCGTGCGGCGGTTGCCCATCGACATTTACTAGGACGTCCTAGTAAATTCGAAGGTATGGACGCTGACGCCATCGCAGAGGGCCGCCGACGCTGGCAGGCCCGGTTCGACGCCGCACGCACGCGTGAGGCCGATTTCACCACGCTCTCCGGGGATGCCGTGGAGCCGGTGTACGGGCCTCGCCCCGGGGACAGGTACGACGGCTTCGAGCGGATCGGGTGGCCGGGGGAGTACCCCTACACGCGCGGGCTGTACGCGACGGGCTACCGGGGGCGGACGTGGACCATCCGGCAGTTCGCCGGGTTCGGGAACGCCGAGCAGACCAACGAGCGGTACAAGAAGATCCTGGCCAACGGCGGCGGAGGCCTCTCCGTGGCCTTCGACATGCCGACCCTCATGGGACGGGACTCCGACGACCCGCGCTCGCTCGGCGAGGTCGGGCACTGCGGGGTCGCCATCGACTCCGCCGCCGACATGGAGGTCCTCTTCAAGGACATCCCGTTGAGCGACGTGACGACCTCCATGACCATCAGCGGCCCGGCCGTCCCGGTCTTCTGCATGTACCTGGTGGCGGCCGAGCGGCAGGGAATCGACCCCTCCGTCCTCAACGGCACGCTCCAGACGGACATCTTCAAGGAGTACATCGCCCAGAAGGAGTGGCTCTTCGAGCCCGAGCCGCACCTGCGTCTCATCGGCGACCTCATGGAGTACTGCGCGAGGGGCATCCCCGCCTACAAGCCGCTGTCCGTCTCCGGCTACCACATCCGCGAGGCCGGTTCCACGGCCGCGCAGGAGCTGGCGTACACCCTCGCGGACGGCTTCGGGTACGTCGAACTCGGCCTGTCCCGGGGCCTGGACGTGGACGTCTTCGCGCCTGGCCTGTCCTTCTTCTTCGACGCGCACGTCGACTTCTTCGAGGAGATCGCCAAGTTCCGCGCGGCGCGCCGCATCTGGGCCCGCTGGATCCGGGACGTCTATGGCGCGCGGTCGGAGAAGGCGCAGTGGCTGCGCTTCCACACCCAGACCGCCGGCGTCTCGCTGACCGCGCAGCAGCCGTACAACAACGTGGTCCGCACGGCAGTCGAGGCGCTCGCGGCCGTCCTCGGCGGGACCAACTCGCTGCACACCAACGCCCTGGACGAGACCCTCGCGCTGCCGAGCGAGCAGGCGGCGGAGATCGCGCTGCGGACGCAGCAGGTGCTGATGGAGGAGACCGGGGTCGCCAACGTGGCGGATCCGCTGGGCGGTTCGTGGTACGTCGAGCAGCTCACCGACCGGATCGAGGCGGACGCCGAGAAGATCTTCGAGCAGATCCGGGAGCGGGGGCTGCGGGCCCACCCGGACGGGCAGCACCCGATCGGGCCGATCACCTCCGGCATCCTGCGCGGCATCGAGGACGGCTGGTTCACCGGCGAGATCGCCGAGGCCGCGTTCCAGTACCAGCGGTCCGTGGAGAAGGGCGACAAGCGGGTCGTGGGCGTGAACGTGCACCACGGGTCCGTCACCGGCGACCTGGAGATCCTGCGGGTCAGCCACGAGGTGGAGCGGGACCAGATCCGGGAGCTGGGCGCGCGCAAGGGCGTACGGGACGAGGCGGCCGTGGCGGCGGCCCTGGACGCGATGCTCGCGGCCGTGCGGGACGGGTCGAACATGATCGGACCGATGCTGGACGCGGCGCGGGCCGAGGCGACGCTGGGGGAGATCTGCGGGGTGCTGCGGGACGAGTGGGGGGTCTACACCGAGCCTGCGGGGTTCTGAAGCGGAGGAGCCTGAGGTGGAGGGGGCTGGGCGTCGCTGATCGACGTCAGGCCCAGGAGCAGGACCTGGGTGAAGCTGTGGACCCAGCGTTCGTCGGCCGGTTCCGCGCTCACCAGGGTGCGGTGGACGACCGCGCCCGCCACCACGTCGAAGATGAGGTCGGCCGTGCGGGCGGCTTCCTCCGGGTCGGTCTCCGGGGGGAGTTCGCCGCGTGCCTGGGCCCGTGCCCTGCCCTCCAGGACCAGGCACTTCTGGCGGTCGACGATCGACTCCCGGATGCGGTCGCGCAGGGCGTCGTCGTGGATGGACTCGGCGACCACCGCCATCAGTCCGCTCTTGGCCTCCGGGCGGGCCAGGATCGCCGCGAACTGGAGGACGACGCCCTCGATGTCGGCGGCCAGGGTGCCCCGGTCGGGGAGGTGGAGTTCGTCGAAGAGCTCGGCGACCGCGTCGACGACGAGTTCGTTCTTGCCGGCCCAGCGGCGGTAGAGGGTCGTTTTCGCAACCCCCGCGCGCGTGGCGACGTCTCCCAGCGTGAGCCTGGACCAGCCGAGTTCGACCAGCGCCTCCCGGGTGGCCGCCAGGATCGCGGTGTCCGCGGTGGTGCTGCGGGGGCGTCCCGCGGCGCGTGGGGCGGGAGTGCTGCTCTGCATCCCCCGACCATAACCGGCGGTTCCTGTGGTGCAGTGAGGGAGATCACCGGGTATCTGTATCCGGGAAGGGGCCTGTGCTATTACGCTACGGGTCGTAGCGTAACCACTGGGCGCGGGGTGGGGACCCGGCGCCGAACACGTCCCAACAGGCTTGCGGCAGACCGGCTTTCACAACGCTTTTCATTCACACGGGTGGACGGGGGAGGATAGACGCATGCAGCCACGGAACATGTCCATGAGCGGAGTCGTCGACCTCGCCGCGGTGAAGGCGGCCCAGGAGGCCAAGGTCAAGGCGGAGCAGGCGCGCGCCGAGACCGCCAGGCAGGGCGGCGGCGGGGCCGTCTCCCCGGCCGATCTGGTGATCGACGTAGATGAGGCGGGCTTCGAGAGCGAGGTTCTCCAGCGGTCCACCGAGGTCCCGGTCGTCATCGACTTCTGGGCCGAGTGGTGCGAGCCGTGCAAGCAGCTGAGCCCGATCCTGGAGCGGCTCGCGCTCGATTACAACGGGCGCTTCGTCCTTGCCAAGATCGACGTCGACGCCAATCAGATGCTGATGCAGCAGTTCGGGGTGCAGGGCATCCCGGCCGTCTTCGCGGTGGTCGCCGGCCAGGCGCTCCCGCTCTTCCAGGGGGCCGCGGGCGAGCAGCAGATCCGGCAGACCCTCGACCAGTTGATCCAGGTCGCCGAGCAGCGCTTCGGTCTCACCGGGCTGGCCGTCGACCCCGACGCCGAGCCGGACGACCGGCCCGAGGTGGTCGCCGAGGTGCCGGCGGGACCGTACGACGCGCTGCTCGAAGCCGCCGTGCAGGCCCTGGACGCGGGGGACTTCGGCGGGGCCGTGCAGGCCTACAAGAACGTGCTGAGCGACGACCCGGGCAACTCCGAGGCCAAACTGGGGCTCGCGCAGGCCGAGTTGCTGCACCGTGTGTCGACGCTCGACCCGCAGCAGGTGCGCACCGAGGCCGCCGAGAAGCCGGGTGACGTGCAGGCGCAGATCGCCGCCGCCGACCTGGATCTGGTGGGCGGTCATGTCGAGGACGCGTTCAGCCGGCTGACCGACACCGTGCGGCGCACGGTGGGTGACGACCGGGATGCCGTACGGCTGCGGCTGCTCGAGTTGTTCGAGGTCGTCGGGGCCGATGACCCCAGGGTGACGGCGGCCCGGCGGGCGCTGGCGCGGGCGCTGTTCTGAGCGGGGTGCGAGGCCGGTTCTGACCAGTCGGTAAACCTCGTGACCTGTGTTGCCGGAGTGAAAGATTTGCCGACGGACTGTCACTGCGGCCGCGCTTTACCAAAACTTGGTAATCGCGGCCGCTGTTACTTGGAGTAAGTCGAAGGCGTTGATCTGTCGGATTCCGCCCAGGTGTCAACTGATTTGTCCTGGCCCACGATGACACCCAGCGTCGTCGACCGATACCGGCGGGTCGTTGTTCGGTTATCCGGCCGTTACTACCCAGTAACGAAGCCCCTTGTGCGGGCGGCGAGAATGCACCACGATCGGCGACGCTCGGTCCAATTCCGTACCCCGACAGCCGGTCGGGCCGACGGAGTCTCCTGGGTCCCCACCGAGTAGAGCCGGAAACAATGGAGCCGGCTCTTGGGCAGGGGGGTCTTCGCCGCACGGCGGAGCCTGTCCAGCAAGGTTGTGCGTGATGTGCGTCAGGCGCGACCAGTGGTTGTCGCTCGGGGGTGATCGCCGGTGATCGGTGCGCGGTTCGCGCCTCCGAGGACGGGCGCTCCCCTTCCCGAGGACGTAGCACTTCTCCCATCCCTGCCCGGCTGAGCCGCCAATAGGGGGCAGTCAGGGCCAGGAGATGTACGTCCGAGAAGGAGGAAATATGGAGTCCCAGGTGCGTGGCGGGACGAGATGGAAGCGCTTCGCTGTGGTCATGGTGCCCAGCGTCGCCGCTACGGCGTGTATAGGTGTCGCCCTCGCGCAGGGTGCTCTCGCCGCGTCATTCAGCGTTTCCGGCCAGTCGTTCAAGGTGACGGCCGACCAGCTCAACGGCACGGGCTTCGCCCAGTACGGAGCCCTGGACTCGGGCTACAACCTGGACGGCAGCAAGTCGCTCCACCCCGTCGCGGTCTCGTCGTTCAAGTCCGCGTCGATCACCAACATGTGCCAGTCGGTGGTCACCCCGAACATCCCGCTGCTCGGCTCCGTCAGCCTCGTGCTGAAGGCGGGCGGCGGCGGTACGCCGGTCGAGGCGTCGAACCTGTACATCGACGTCGAGGACCTCAGCGCAGACGCTGTGTTCCACAACATCGACATCGGTGTGGCGGCCGGCAACACGGGCGCCGACAAGGGCGGCAAGGGTCCGGGCATGAAGGGTGGCAGCGAGGCTGCCAACCCGTACGGCTTCGCCCAGCAGGCCGAGTCGGCCGAGCTGACCAACGTGAAGCAGACGGCGTGGGCCACCACTGCCGGAACCTTCAAGCTCAGCGGGCTGAAGATGTCGGTCTCGGCCGGCACCCACGAGTGCTACTAGGCACTTGACGGCGGGCGGGGGAGCCGGTGGCGCCCCCGCCCGTCCACCTTCCACCAGCGCCTTCACACGAGGCGCAACTCTCCACCACAGCAACGCCGTACCAGGGAGCTGTTTTCCATGAGCGCCGAGACTCCTGCCGCACCCGGCCAGTTCGCCCGCCGGAGGCTGCAGTTTCGTGCCTGGCGTGGCACGAGGCCGTTCTGGGCCGGTCTGTTCGTCATGCTCGGCGGACTCCCGATCGCCTACTTCCCGTACGCACATCTCCAGGTGGGCCATCTGACGCTGGCGATGGCCACCACCGCGGGCGCCGGGTCCCTGATCATCGGCGTACTGCTGGTCGTCCTGGGCTTCAGCCTCTGGTTCCAGAAGCACGTCCGCACCTTCGCGGGTGTCGCGGCGATCCTGCTGGCGCTGGTGTCCATCCCCGTGTCCAACCTCGGCGGCTTCCTGATCGGCTTCCTCCTCGCCATGGTCGGCGGGGCACTGGCCGTGTCGTGGGCGCCGGGCGCACCGCCGGAGCCGCAGGCGGTGCAGGACGTCGCGCAGGGAGAGGGCGGCGCGCCCGCCGAGGCCGCACCGTACGAGGCCGCGCCGCACGACTCCGCGTCGTACTACGCCAAGCCCCAGGAGCCCGCGCCGTACGAGTCCGCCGACGGTGCGAGCGAGCCGAACGATCTGTCAGGAACGAGCCCGGTGAACAACGGGGCGAACGGGAGGCACAGTGCCGGCTGACGAGGTGACCCACGGGACTGATGTGGACGAGTCCCGTGTGAGAACCGGGCCGCGGCACGCGGCACCCAAGAAGCCGCTGTTCACCAGGCTCCACATGCCCGCCGGCAAGGCGATAGCCACGGTGGCGATGCCGACCGCCGTCATCATGGGGATGGGCTTCACGTCCTCCCTCGCCCTCGCCGACAACGGGTCGACGACCTCGCCGTCGTCGAAGAGCCTGACGGCCGACGAGTACAAGGACTGTGTCGCGGCACTCGCCGAGTCGGCGAGCCCGTCGGCGTCGCCGTCCACGAGCGCGAGCGAGTCCGCGGACTCGTCCAAGGACGACGCGACTCCTTCGGCCACGGCCACGGACGGTTCGACGTCGGACTCGGACAAGACCTCTTCGTCGGATTCAGGTTCCGACGACAAGGCCGCCACGCCCACGCCGTCCGCCTCCGCGAGCAAGTCGGCGGATTCGGATGGTTCGTCGAGCAGCACCGCCACCGCGACGCCCTCGGCGTCCGCGAGCAGCGGCGGTCTGCTGGACAGCATCGGCGACGCCATCACCGGGATCCTCACCGGCGGTTCGTCGAGCTCCGACTCCACGGCGAGCGCCACCCCGACGCCGACCGCGTCCGCCTCGGCGAGCGCCACGAAGGACGCGTCCTCGGACGACTCCTCCAGCGTGTCCGACACCGTCAAGGACACGACCAAGAAGGTCACCGACACGGTCGACGACACCGTGAAGGACACGACCGACGCGGCGTCCAAGGCGGCCGAGGACACCACCAAGGCGGTGGAGGACGCGGCTTCGGCCACGGCCACCCCGAGCCCGTCCGCGAGCGAGAGCGCCGACACCTCGGACTGCCCGGTCGCCACGGACGACACCAGCGGCGTCGACAACAAGGTGCTGCTGCCGGACGACCCGTGGTACCTGAACGCCAGCTCGCTGCTGCTCAAGGGCGCCGACTACCAGGGCGTCGTCGAGGTGAAGACCGCCAGCGGCAAGGTCAAGAAGGTCCTGAAGTACGTCATCTCCAGCGGGACCGACATCGGCGACCTGCACCAGACGGTGAACGACAAGCAGTCCGGCAAGACCTACCACGTGCAGGCGGCCGCCGGCTCGACGTCCACCATCCGCGACGGCGACACCGTGATGTACACGGAGTCCATCTCGGGCAACCTGTTCGGTCTGATCCCGATCACGTTCGACCCGGACAACCCGCCGCCGCTGAACATCCCGTTGATCTACTTCACCAACGTGAAGGTGGTCCAGGCCGGCCAGTTCGGCGGCACGCTGACCGTCCCCGGGCTGCACAGCTACCAGACCGACTGAGCGTCCGCACAGGCCCGTTCGGGAGCCGCGCACAAACTGAGGGCGCCCCCTGTCACAGGGGGCGCCCTCAGCGCCGTACAAGAGCTTTCAGGCGTACGTCAGTCGCGCTCGCCGCCGCGGCGGTGGTGCTCGGCGGACTCGTAGGAGCAGAGAGATCGCAGGAGCGGAGAGAGAAGATGATCGCTTTCTCCTTCGTGCCCCGCGACGAGGACCCCTTCTGGTCCCCGGCGCGGCGGCCGGAGAACCCGGACCGGCCGGAGCACCCGGAGCTGACCGGCGCGGACTTCTCCGTGAGCTGTTTCCTGGCGGACGTACGGCTCGTCGTGCACGGCGTGGATCTCGGCCTGCGCACGCCGGGACTGCCCGTCGTCGACTTCGCGCTCATGCTGGAGTACGCGGGAAGAGAGCTGGAGACCCGGAGCGGCATCGCCGTGGAGACGAGCGCGAGCGGCCACGTGTTCTCCCTCAGCCGTGGGCCGGAGACAGTCACCCTCACGACGAACTACGCGCCGGGTGTGGCGCAGCTGACCTGGGCCGAGCTGCGGCAGCTCACCGACCGGGCGAAGGCCGAGGCGTTCCGGCTGATCACCACCGCGCATCCGGAGCTGAGCGCCCACGCCTGGCTGCGGGAGACGGTCGGAGCGCCGGCGGCCGCGTGATCCGACGGTGGACGGACCGAGGGCGCCCCCTGCGACAGGGGGCGCCCTCAGCGCCGTACAAGAGCCTTCAGCGGTACGTCAGTTGCCCTCGCCGCCGCCGAGGTGGTGGACGCGGAGCATGTTCGTCGTGCCGGCCACACCGGGGGGCGAGCCGGCGGTGATGATGACGGTCTCGCCCGGGTTGAAGCGGTTGATCTTGGCGATCTCGCCGTCGACCATGTCGACCATCTCGTCGGTGGTGTTGACGAACGGCACCACGTGCGACTCCACGCCCCAGCTGAGCGCCAGTTGGTTGCGGGTGCCCTCGTCGGTGGTGAAGGCGATGATCGGCTGGGCCGCGCGGTAGCGGGACAGCCGGCGGGCGGTGTCACCGGACTGCGTGAAGGCCACCAGGGCCCGGCCGCCGAGGAAGTCGGCGATCTCGCACGCGGCACGCGCGATCGAACCACCCTGCGTACGCGGCTTCTTGCCCGGCACGAGCGGCTGGAGGCCCTTGCTGAGCAGCTCCTCCTCGGCCGCCTGGACGATCTTCGACATCGTCTGCACGGTCTCGATCGGATAGGCGCCGACCGAGGACTCGGCGGACAGCATGACCGCGTCCGCGCCGTCCAGGATCGCGTTGGCCACGTCGGAGGCCTCGGCGCGCGTGGGGCGGGAGTTGGTGATCATCGACTCCATCATCTGGGTCGCCACGATCACCGGCTTGGCGTTGCGCCGGCACAGCTCCACGAGGCGCTTCTGCACCATCGGGACCTTCTCCAGCGGGTACTCGACGGCGAGGTCGCCGCGGGCCACCATCACCGCGTCGAACGCCGCGACCACGGCCTCCATGTTGGCGACCGCCTGCGGCTTCTCCACCTTGGCGATGACGGGGACCCGGCGGCCCTCCTCGTCCATCACCTTGTGGACGTCGTACACGTCGCCCGCGTCGCGCACGAAGGACAGGGCGACCATGTCGCAGCCCATCCGCAGCGCGAAGCGCAGGTCCTCGACGTCCTTCTCGGACAGCGCGGGCACGTTCACGGCCGCGCCGGGCAGGTTGATGCCCTTGTGGTCCGAGATGACGCCGCCCTCGATGACGATCGTCTTCACGCGCGGGCCCTCGACGCTCAGGACCTTCAGCTCGACGTTGCCGTCGTTGATGAGGACCTGGTCGCCGCGGGAGACGTCACCGGGCAGGCCCTTGTACGTCGTGCCGCAGATGGTCTTGTCGCCCGGGATGTCCTCGGTGGTGATGGTGAACTCGTCACCGCGCACCAGCTCGACGGGACCCTCCGCGAAGGTCTCCAGGCGGATCTTCGGGCCCTGAAGGTCGGCGAGGACGCCGATGGCACGGCCGGTCTCCTTGGCCGCGGCACGGACGCGGTCGTACCGCCCCTGGTGCTCGGCGTGGGTGCCGTGGCTGAAATTGAAACGGGCCACATTCATGCCGGCCTCGATCAGCGAGACCAGTTGTTCGTGGGAGTCGACCGCGGGGCCGAGAGTACAGACGATTTTCGAACGGCGCATGGGACGATCCTATCGGTTTGTTTCGCTACGGAATATTCCGTCTGGCGGAAGATACAAATGGGCGGGCATGCGCTCAGGCGTTGTAATTTCCGACCAGTGCATAGGTCTGTGTGGCGATCTCCAATTCCTCGTCCGTCGGCACCACCGCGACCGCGACCCGCCCGGACGCGGGCGAGATCAGCCGCGGCTCGTCACTCCGTACGGCGTTCAGCGCGCCGTCCACCTCGAGCCCCAGCAGCTCCAGGCCCGCGACGGCGGCTTCCCGCACCGCACTCGCGTTCTCCCCGACCCCCGCGGTGAAGGCGACCGCGTCCACCCGGCCGAGTACCGCGCAGTAGGCACCGATGTACTTCTTCAACCGGTGAATGTAGATGTCGAAGGCGAGTTCCGCCTGTTCGTCGCCCTCGTCGATCCGGCGCCGGATCTCCCGCATGTCGTTGTCCCCGCACAACCCGACCAGACCGCTCTTCTTGTTGAGAAGAGTGTCGATCTCATCGGTGGACATTCCGCCAACGCGCGTCAAATGGAAGATGACGGCCGGATCCAGGTCTCCCGACCGCGTCCCCATCACCAGCCCCTCCAACGGCGTCAGCCCCATGGATGTGTCCACACACCGCCCACCGCGTACGGCCGAGGCGGACGCCCCGTTCCCGAGGTGCAGCACGATCACGTTGACGTCCTCGGGCGCCTTCCCCAGCAGCTTCGCCGTCGCCCGCGACACATACGCGTGCGAGGTCCCGTGGAACCCGTACCGCCGGATCCGGTACGCGTCCGCGGTCGCCACGTCGATCGCGTACCGCGCGGCCGACTCCGGCATCGTCGTGTGGAACGCGGTGTCGAACACGGCGACCTGCGGCAGATCGGGCCGCAACGCCGTCGCGGTACGGATCCCGACGAGGTTCGCCGGATTGTGCAACGGCGCGACGGGGATGAGCCGTTCGATCTCGGCGAGCACGGCATTGTCGATGACGGTCGGCGCGGTGAAGGTCTGCCCGCCGTGCACGACCCGATGCCCGATGGCGGCCAACTCCGGTGAGTCCAGGCCGAGTCGATCGTTCGAAAGCTCTTCCGCCACGGCCTTCAGGGCGGCCTCGTGATCGGGGATCGGGCCGGTGGACTCCCGTACGGCACCCGTCGTGACGCAGGTGTGCTTGAGCCGGGAGGTCTCCTCGCCGATGCGCTCGACGAGTCCCAGGGCCAGCCGCTCGCCGCCGCGCATGTCGAGTAGTTGGTACTTCACCGACGAGGAGCCGGAGTTGAGGACGAGGACACGCGTGCGACTCACTGGGCGGTTGCCTTCTCGATCGGGTGCTGGGCCTGGCTCTTCGGGCTCTGGGCCTGGATCGCCGTGATGGCGACGGTGTTGACGATGTCCGAGACGAGGGCGCCCCGGGACAGGTCGTTGACCGGCTTGCGCAGCCCCTGGAGCACCGGCCCGACCGCGATCGCGCCGGCCGAACGCTGCACGGCCTTGTAGGTGTTGTTGCCGGTGTTCAGGTCGGGGAAGATCAACACGCTTGCCTGGCCCGCGACTTCGGACTCCGGCATCTTGGTGGCGGCGACACTCGGCTCGACGGCGGCGTCGTACTGGATCGGCCCCTCGATCCGCAGGTCGGCCCGCCGCAGCCGGACCAGTTCGGTCGCCTCGCGCACCTTGTCGACGTCGGCGCCCGAGCCGGACGTACCGGTGGAGTACGACAGCATCGCGATCCGCGCCGGGACGCCGAACTGCTCGGCGGTGGCGGCGGATTGGATGGCGATGTCGGCCAACTGCTCGGCGTTCGGGTCGGGGTTGACGGCGCAGTCGCCGTACACCAGCACCTTGTCGGCGAGGCACATGAAGAAGACGGACGAGACGATGTCGGCGTCCGGCTTGGTCTTGATGATCTCGAAGGCGGGCCGGATGGTGGCCGCCGTGGAGTGCACGGCGCCGGAGACCATGCCGTCGGCGAGGCCCTCCTGGACCATCAACGTCCCGAAGTAGTTCACGTCGGCGACGACGTCGTAGGCGAGTTCGACGGTGACGCCCTTGTGGGCGCGGAGTTGGGCGTACTTCTCGGCGAAACGGTCGCGGAGTTCGGAGGTGGCCGGGTCGATCAGCTGGGCCGCGGTGAGGTCGATGCCGAGGTCGGCGGCCTTCTTGCGGAGCTGGTCGAGCGGTCCGAGAAGGGTCAGTTCGCAGACGCCCCGGCGCAGCAGCACCTCCGCGGCGTGCAGGACGCGGGCCTCGGTGCCCTCGGGGAGGACGATCCGGCGCTTGTCGGAGCGGGCCCGCTCCAGGAGCGTGTGCTCGAACATCATCGGGGTGACCCGGTCGCTGCTCGGCGCCGAGACGCGCTTGAGGAGGTCGCCGGTGTCGACGTACCGCTCGAAGAGGCCGAGCGCGGTCTCCGCCTTGCGCGGGGTGGCCGCGTTCAACTTCCCCTCCAGGGAGAAGAGTTCGGCGGCGGTGGGGAAGGAGGTGCCGGGCACGGAGACCACCGGGGTGCCGGGCGCGAGGCGCGCGGCGAGGGTGAGGATGCCGTGGCTGGGCACCTCGTTCAGGGTGAGCAGGACGCCGGCTATCGGCGGGGTGCCGGCGCTGTGCGCGGCGAGGACGCCGATGACGAGGTCGGCGCGGTCGCCGGGGGTGACGACGAGGCAGCCCGGGGTCAGCGCCTTGAGGAAGTTGGGCAGCATCGCCCCGCCGAAGACGAAGTCGAGCGCGTCCCGGGCGAGCCCGGAGTCGTCACCGAGGAGGACCTTGCCGCCGAGGGCGTGGGTGATCTGGGCGACGGTCGGCGCGGAGAGGGCGGGCTCGTCCGGTACGACGTAGCAGGGCACCGGCAGCCGGGTGGCGAGCCGCTGGGCGATCTCGTCCCGGTCCTCGCGGGCGACCCGGTTGGTGACCATGGCGAGGACGTCGCAGCCGAGGCCGTCGTAGGCGCGATAGGCGTTGCGCGTCTCCGCGAGCACGGACTCGGCGGTCTGCTTGCGGCCGCCGACGACGGGGATCACGGAGGCGCCGAACTCGTTCGCGAGGCGGGCGTTGAGGGACAGCTCGTCCGGGAACTGCGTGTCCGCGTAGTCGGTCCCCAGGACGAGGACGACGTCGTAGTCACGGGCGACGAGATGGAACCGGTCGACGAGCGTCGACACCAGCTCGTCCGTCCCCTGCTCGGCCTGGAGGGCGGAGGCCTCGTGGTAGTCCATGCCGTAGACGGTCGCCGGGTCCTGGGACAGCCGGTAGCGCGCACGCAGCAGTTCGAACAGGCGATCGGGGCCGTCGTGGACGAGGGGGCGGAACACCCCCACCCGGTCGACCTGGCGGGTCAGGAGCTCCATGACCCCCAGCTCGACGACCTGACGGCCGTCGCCGCGGTCGATCCCGGTCACGTACACGCTGCGGGTCACAGGGTTGTTCTCCCTCTCCGGTTCGGTGATCTTCGGCGGTGATCTTCCGATGGTTTTTCGGTGGCCGTCGGCGGTCATAAAAATCGCCCACCGAGGTGAGCCAGAACCCTCTTGACAATACCTCCGGGGGTGGTTAAGACGCCCCTCGGTCCGGCGGGAGCGGCGTCGCCCTGAGGGACGTGAAACAATCGGATCCGGCTCACCGGTGTCAACAGCGAGCAGGAGACACAGCACGATGCGTATCGGAGTTCTCACCGCAGGCGGCGACTGCCCCGGCCTGAACGCCGTGATCCGGTCGGTCGTGCACCGAGCGGTCGACAACTACGGCGACGAGGTCATCGGCTTCGAGGACGGCTACGCCGGACTCCTCGACGGCCGCTACCGCACCCTCGACCTGGACGCGGTCAGCGGCATCCTCGCCCGCGGCGGCACGATCCTGGGTTCGTCACGACTGGAGCGGGACCGCCTCCGCGAGGCGTGCGAGAACGCGCTGGACATCGCGCGCGACTTCGGGATCGATGCGCTGATCCCGATCGGCGGGGAGGGCACCCTGACGGCGGCGCGCATGTTGAGCGACGCGGGCCTGCCGGTGGTCGGGGTCCCCAAGACCATCGACAACGACATCTCGTCGACGGACCGCACGTTCGGCTTCGACACGGCGGTCGGGGTCGCGACGGAGGCGATGGACCGCCTGAAGACGACGGCGGAGTCGCACCAGCGGGTGATGGTCGTCGAGGTCATGGGCCGGCACGCGGGCTGGATCGCGCTGGAGTCCGGGATGGCGGCGGGCGCGCACGGCATCTGCCTGCCCGAGCGCCCCTTCGACCCGGCCGACCTGGTCAAGATGGTCGAGGAACGCTTCGCCCGCGGCAAGAAGTTCGCCGTCGTGTGCGTGGCCGAGGGCGCGCACCCCGCCGAGGGTTCCATGGACTACAACAAGGGCGAGATCGACCAGTTCGGCCACGAGCGCTTCCAGGGCATCGGCACGGCGCTGGCCTACGAGTTGGAGCGCCGCCTCGGCAAGGAGGCCAAGCCGGTCATCCTCGGCCACATCCAGCGCGGCGGCGTACCGACCGCGTACGACCGGGTGTTGGCGACGCGCTTCGGCTGGCACGCGGTGGAGGCCGCGCACCAGGGGGAGTTCGGGCGGATGACCGCGCTGCGGGGGACGGACGTGGTGATGGTGCCGTTGGCGGAGGCGGTCACCGAGTTGAAGACGGTGCCGAAGGACCGGATGGACGAGGCGGAGTCGGTTTTCTAGCCGGTTCGCTGAAGGGGGGTTTCTGGCCGCTCCCTTTTTAATACGTACTCCTCTCGACTCCTTATTAGCTCGACTCCTTGTTAGTACGTACTCCTCTCGACCATGGACCAGAAACGGCTGATGATCTGGTCGAGGAAGTCCCGGCCGGCCTCGCCCGCCTCGACGGCCGCATTGCCGCCGCCCCAGCTGAGGGTGGCGACCATCTGTGCCTGGTAGTCCTCGTGCAACTCCTGGAGGGAGTCCTCCAGGAGACGCCGGTCCAGGGGCACCATCTTGCCGATCTGGCGTACGTAGGCCTGCCAGCGGGTGGTCATGGCGCCGCGCAGCAGCTCCGCGAGGCGGGTGTCGCGGCCGGTGACGCTGATGAAGTCCGGCAGCGAGAGGTCGAGGAGATCGGCGAGCGCGGAGGACTGGCGCTCGGTGCCGCGCCACTCGTCGTGCTCCTCCATCCGCAGATACGCGAGGAGTTCGAGCCCGACGGTCCGGGCGACGTCCTCCGGCGCGAGGCCACGGGCGAGGCGATGCTCACGCAGCGTGCGTGGCTTGCCGATGAGTTCGGCCGGGGAGCACCACAACACGCCCGAGAGCGCGGTGAGTTCGGGACCGGAGGGCGCGGTGAGCCCGCGCTCCCAGGCGATGACCAGGTCAGGCGTGACGTAAGGGAGTCCGTACGAGGCGCGCATGCCGTACGCGACATGTTCCGGACCCATGTTGAGAGCGGTACGGAGTCGGTGGGCGGCGGGCGCGTTGAACGGCGGCGTGGGCGGCGTGGACTGACTGGGCTGAGCGGGGGGTCGGCGCACGGGCCACAAGCTAGGGGTGCCTGGGTGCGGTTACTACGGTCTGTTCGGCCAGGATTACGGATTGTAGGAACGTACGGATTCGGTCGGACCGGGGACTGTCTCTTATACACACTTCACGCTGCCCGG
>NZ_JBLTJC010000129.1:0-26538 GCF_048158785.1 Streptomyces colwelliae
CTCGCGCGTCTCGTCGCCCGGCTCACCCTCTCCGACCGCAGCCCCCTCTCACTCGACTGAGTCTCACCAAGGGATCGCCGTGCCGAACCACACCCCCATGACCGGCTGCCTGCCCGCCTTCGGCCGGCACCGCGGCTACCCACCCCGCCACGGGTGGCTCCGCAAGGTCTACCTCGCCCTGCTCCAGGATCACGCCGCCCTGCGCCGCCCCGACGCGACCGTCGTGCTCGGAGTCGGCAAGAGCATGGTCCCGGCCATGTCCTTCTGGTCCCAGGCCTTCGGACTGGCCGCCCGGCACGGCCGGGACTTGGTGCCCACCGACCGGGCCCACTGGCTCTTGGACGAGGAAGCCGGAGCAGACCCCTTCCTTGAGCTCGACACCAGCCTGTGGGTGCTTCATTGGTGGCTGGTGAGCGCCGAACGGTGCCATGTGCCCAGCTGGCGCTACCTCTTCGGGTACTCCCCGATCAGCCGGTACAGCCGCGCAGAACTGCAGGGACGCCTTGCGGTCGCCGCCGAAGCCGCCGGCCACAAGAGCCCGGCCCGATCGGTAGTCGCCGCGGACATTGCCTGCCTGGTCAGCATGTACGCGCTCCGGGACCGCGACGCAACGGGTGTCGAGGACGAACTCGCCAACCCCTTCCGCACCCTGCACCTGCTCGACCCCGAACCTCCCGCTGGTGGAGCTGCCGGCCGAAGCCACGGCGTGGCCGTCCGCCGCACCGCCGGCCGCCGCTGCCCCGACGTCGTCCAGGCGTACGCGAGCCTGGACTTCGCCGCCCGCACCGCAGGTCCCGCACCCGGCTCCATCAACCTCGCCCGTCTCGCCTCCGATCCCCTCGGGCCGGGCAGGCTTTTGCTCACCGGCAACGAAGACCTCCGCCGAGCCGTGCACAGGGTCGCCGGCCGCCATGCGGATCTGGCCGTTGTGCAGTCCGGCGACGGGCAGGAGACCCTCGCCTACTCGCGCGGGCCCGCTCTCCTCGCCGAGGAGGTCCTGGCCACCGCCTATCCCGCCCTGCAGCCTGATGCCGGCCGCACGTGGGGGTAACTCGCTGCTCGGTCCGGGTCCTGACGGCTTCCGCCTTCGCCGCCGGGATCCGAGCCGACGCCGCGATGGCACCGTGACGCCCGCGGGCACACGACGCGACTCGATGTTGTGTATTCAAATTTCACTGTGTATTCTGATCTCTGTTGGTGGTGCTCGCCCCTCGGCTTGAGCGTCCCAGCCCTCCCCTACCGACGAGATCAGGAGACACTCATGCGCATCAAGACCGGTGAGCAGCACCAGGGTTGGACCGTGGTCGACCAGGCACGGCGCGAGTGGCGCGGCTCCTTCGAGGGTGTGTGGCTCGGCGTAGACGAGTCCACGGGGCACTGGATGGTCGGCCGCCAGCACGACGGGCAGTCGATGGATGACGGCTTCGACACGACCGGCAACTGGTCCGCGTCCCGGCTCTTCCGTGAGGACAACGAGTACCTGAACATGCGCCGGGCCCTGGCGGCGTACGACGAAGAGGCCAGGAACGCGAGCGATGTCTGGAACGGAATGTGGGACCAGCGCGCCCACGAAGCCGTCGCCCGGCACCTCGCGCACCGCGTCCCGTTCCCGGCCCCGCTCCAGCTCTCGGCCGGATGGATCGGGCGGGGCCTGAGCGACTCCCACTCGCCGATGGGGGCGACGATTCCGCTCGACGGGCCGGTGGCCAAATATGAGCTGATCCGCTACCTCCAGGGTCAGACCCGGTTCGACGAGACCGTGACGGAGGCGGGATCGGTCTCCGAGCAGGAGGCGTACCAGCTGATCATCAACGCGACAGGGCCGATCCTGGTCGTGTGCCGGGGGGTGAAGTTCTACCTCAGCAAGTAGGCCGGACGGCACGTGAGGCGCGGGGCCGCGAGCACCGCGCCCGTGCCGCCAGCCACCCACCCGACGCACCGAAAGCGAGGACGCCGCCCCCGGGGCGGCGGAGAAGACATGGACCACAAGAACCTCATCGGCCACGACGGCGCCGTTCACGAGGGTCTGCTCAACAGCCACACCGGCTTTCTGATTGACGTGGTCTGCGACGCGGGCCGGTACTCGGTCGTCCACCACTACGAGCACTTGGACCCGGCGCGCGTCACCGACGCCCCGCTCTCCTGTCCGGCGTGCGTCGCCGCGAGCCCGCCCGCCGCCGGGTCCCTCCACCGCGGTCGTCTGGCCCACCGGTACGCCAAGGACGTCCTCGCCCGCGCCGACAACCGCGGATATCCGCCCGGCCTGGACGACGAGGCACTGCGCCTGGCGTTCGTGGCACTCACGGTGGAGGACCCGCCGTCCCAGCGTCTCTACGCGCTGATCAGAGAGCACTTGGCCGACATGCTGACCGACCGTGCGCTGGCCGTGCCGGAAGGGATCCCGCAGGTCCTGGTGCCCTACACGCGGTACACCGGCGGCGAGGTCCAGGCTCCGGTCGGGCCTGGGGACCGCCTCATGCGCGACGGTGTCGCCAGCGGCCACTTCCCGATCGTGCGGGTCGAAGCGGTCGAGGAATCACCGACCGGCGTCACCGTCACCGTCCGAGAGAAGGACTGGCACCCGTTCACGTGGTCCGCGCAGGAGCTCGGCCGGTGCTTCTTCAAACTCGACCGGGCGCCGCTGCCCGCAGCTGAGCGCTGACCGGCTCTCGCGACTCCACCTGACTCCGCCGTCACCGGCCGCAGGTGGGCCGGGCACCCACTGCTTTCGCTGCGGCCCCCTGCCCCGCGGGTGTGCGCTGAGACAGCCGCCCGCCCCTGGCGCAGCTCCACCACCGCGCGCCCGGCACCTTCACGCCCCGGCCCTCCACTCGCGCCTTAGCTCCGCGCCCCGGCCGCGCTCCCCCACCGTCGGCCACCCGACGCACCCGCCAGTCGTACGTCGCCCCTCCCCGCCTCGTCTCATGGAGCGCTCCGTCATGCCCTCAGTCGATTTCGACCCGCTCGTCGCCGAGGAGCAGCTACTCGCTGCGGCACGCGCTGGGATCCGCTCGATCACGCACGCCACCGGAACCTGTACAGCCCAGGACCTCTCGGAACTTCTCGCCCAGCAGCTCCGCGCCGGCCTGCTCCGCCAAGCCCTCCCCCTCCCGGGATCCTCGGGCCCCGGTGAGCTCGACGTCGAAGCCGTGGTTCAGGCGAACTACGAGCTGGAGACCACCATCCACGGCCGGGCCGCGCAGGTGCGCTTCACGCCGGGCCTTGCCCAGAGTGGTGTGGCTCACGGGGAGCACATGGACGTCCGGGCCGCCGTGTCGCTCACGTACCGGGTCAGCCTCCAGTTCGAGTGCGCCGTGGTCAGCACCGACCGCGGCCAGAGCTGGTCGCCGGCCCTCACCAGCGCCCGGCGCCCTTGGCTGACGTCTGCCAGGAACCTGTGCCCTGAAGTCGGCGAGCAGGTGACCGCCCTCATGTACACCCCCGCCCACGGCCCGGGCCTCGCACCGGTCATCGACGCGGCACGCCTCGTCGCAGCCACGCGGGCCCTGACCCGGCTCCGTGTCGCGCAGGGCGACCTTGCCTTCGCCGGCTCCCGCGCCGTCGCGGCCCGGGCCGTGTTCGAGCGGTACGGCTGCGGTCCTGGCGACGCAACCCGGCTCCACGCGCGTCTGCGGGAGCTCGCGGCCGCGCAGGACAAGGGCCTCGTCGGCTGGTGAGCCCTGCCCGCCGCGCCGCGCGGAGGTCCCGCGCGGCGGCACCGCCCCACCCGATGCCTTCACGTTCGGAGAGGTCATGCCCGTTCTCGTTCCAGCACAGCCCGCACAGGCGGCACCGCCGTTGCCGACCTTCTGGCTCGGCGTCCACCGCCCGCACTGGCTCAAGGAGAGCCGCGTGCCGATGTTCGTGTCGAACCGCCAGCTCGCCCGCGTCAAAACCCTTCCCCGCGCCGGCCACCCGTGGGCGCTCGACAGCGGCGGCTTCACGGAGATCACCAAGTTCGGCGAATGGCGCACCACCCCGCAGCAGTACGTGCAGCAGATCCGCAGGTACAGGGATGAGGTGGGCCGGCTGTCCTGGGCCAGCCAGCAAGACCTCATGTGCGAGGACGACGCGCTGCGCATGACCGGCCTGACGATCGACCAGCACCAGGACCTCACCGTCGCGAACTTCCTGACGTTGCGCGAGCTCGCCCCCGAGCTTCCGATCATCCCCGTCGTCCAGGGGTGGCTTCGTCCCCACTACGCCCGGTGCGTCGAAAAGTTCGCGGCGGCCGGCGTCGATCTGACCAAGGAGCCCCTCGTCGGCGTGGGCAGCATCTGCCGGCGGCCCAGCACCTTCACGGCGAGCTGGATCCTGGAGGACTTGCACGCCATGGGCTTGAGGTTGCACGCCTTCGGCTACAAGAAGACCGGACTCGACGTCTCGTGGCGGCACGTGGCTTCCGCCGACAGCATGGCGTGGTCGAAGGGCGGCAGGTTCGAGCGGACCTGCGGCACGCACAAGAGCGAGGCCAACTGCCTTCCCTACGCGTTGCGCTGGCGCGAAGACCTCCTGGGCCACCTGGCCGCGGTCCGGGAGGCGGCGTGAACGGGATGCCGGTCATGCCCAGCGCCGGTGAGCTGCGGGCGATGGTGGCGGGCGACCCGCGAGGCTATGCCCAGCGGTGGTCGTTCGGCGTACCCAGCTGGCGGCACGCCTCCGAAGGAGGCTTCCGCAGGGCTCGATACGAGGTCGTCCGGATCGACGAGCAGACGGCACGCCGCTACGTCACCTCACAGCACTATCTCTCCGGATGGCCCGCAGCCATCCAACGCTTCGGGATGCTGGACACCGAGGCCGAGGCCGGCCCAGACGATCAGACCGTGCACGGGCACGTCCTGGTCGGAGCCGTGGTGCTCGCCTCCCCGATGAACGAGCGAGTTTTGACCGTCCCCTTCCCCGGACTTGCTCCGTACGCGGAGAGCGCCGAATTGGCCCGACTGATCGTCAGCCCTTCCGTCCCGGCCAACGGGGAGACGTTCCTGGTGTCCCGAGCCCTGCGGCTCGCGGCGGAGAGCGGGCTGCGCGCAGCAGTCTCCTTCGCCGATCCCATGCCGCGCCGGCGGGTCACCGGCGAGGGTGTGGTGATCGGCTCCCCTGGCCATCTCGGCATCGTCTACCAGGCGCTCGGCGCCCGGTTCACGGGCCGCGGAACCGCCCGGTCCCTGTGCTTCCTGCCCGACGGGTCCGTACTCAGCGCACGGTCAAAAGCCAAGGTGACCGGGCGGGAGGCTGGCAGCGGCGGGGTCGTCCGCCGCCTCGAACTTCTTGGGGCGCGGCCGCTGCGGCCCGAGGAGGAGCCGGCTCGCTGGCTGGCCGAGATCCTGCCGGCGATCGGCGCCCGCGCCGCTCGTCACCCCGGCAACCTGCGGTATCTGCTGCCCGCCGCGCGGACCCGGGCCGAGAGGTCGAGGACGGTCTTCGGGATGCCCTCTCTTCCGTACCCGAAGTGGGCGGATGATCGTCGCCCCGCCTAAGACGTTGCGTATTACTTATTCAATGTGTACTGTGGTGGCTGTGATCGAGCGGCGGATTCGCTCTCACCGACCGCACTCTTCGACCCTCACCCAGAGGACAACCGTGGACATCCCCATCACTGCACGCCAGGCCGCCCGGATCGCCGTGGCGCGGAACGCCGGGATCAACATGAATCCCGTCCGCGAGTGCACCAACGCGGACCGCGCGGCGTGGGCCAGCGAGGCGCTGGAGGCGTACAACCAGCACGCCCCGACGACTCTGTTGCCCGTGCCCGAGCGGACCGAGCGCGTTCGGCTCGGCGTCCTTGCGGCCGAAGCCATGGCCCAGGTCGCCTTCAACCACCCAGGCGACCAAGTCGTCGACGACCAGGAGAGCGCCGACCGCGTGATCGGGGATCTGGTCGCGCAACTCTTCTGCCTGACGGACGGACGGGTCAGCTCCCGGGACCTCTACCAGGCCGCCGAGGAGCTGCGCAGCGAGGCGTTCCCCGTCCACCTCACCGCTGTGTGCGCCGTCGTCGCCGCCGGAGCGGAGCGCGAGGCGGGGATGCTCGCGGCGCTCTTGGACGCGGCCCAGTCGTTCGGGTGCGACGTCCCCGGCTTGGTCGCCAGCGCCCGCGACTACTTCGAAGACCTCAAGGCCGAGGAAGCCGATTCGGCGAGCAGCTGAGCCGACGCCGCTCCCCGAACTGACCCGCTGGGCGGAATGTCCCGCCAGCGCCCGCCGCCCCCGGAAGGGACCCCCATGGACACGATGATCCCCACCACCCGCGCTCAGCAGTACTGGTACCTCGTGACCCTCGGGCGCGACGCGCTGTTGCGCGAACTCGCTCCCCTCAAGCTCTCCGAGGCCCTTACCCGCGATCCGCTCGCCCTCGCAGGACGATGCCTGGCCGCCGACCCGATCGGGTTCCCCGAAGCACATGAGGCGGCCGAACGAGCGCTGGCCCCGCTGCGCACGGCCCGGACGTTCACCGCCACCATCACCGACGAGGACTCCACCGTGGAGCACACCGGCGTCGTGCCGGTCCTGGGCGAACGCCAGGCCGGAAACGTCACCGGCCTGTACGCCGAACTCCTCCTCTTCGAACACAGCACGCTGCTCAACAAGGCCGCCTACCGTCTGTCCCGTATGCCCGGAGACCGGACCTGGGTCGTCGACAGCGACTTCCAGCCGAGCGGCCACCCCGGAAGGTTGCAGTCCTTCGGCTCCAGCCGCCTGGGACGCAAGCGGACCCTCCTGCCGCCGCTCGTCGCCGAACTCGACCGCCTCATCGCGCAGGGGCCGGGAGACGCGACGTGACGCTGTACGGCATCCCGCCCGCCGGAATGCGCCGCGCCATGGCGCCCGAAAGCGGGCGGGACCACGCCCACGCCATAGCCGACGCCGCGCATGCCTGGTGGACGTCCAACCGCGGCGGCTCCAGCGACCGGGCCATCGCGGTGGGCACCCTGGCCGGACTGGCCCTGTCCGCCCCCTCGCGGCCGGACGGCCCCGACTACGGCCCGCTCCTGCTCCCTCTCAACGATGAGCAGCTCATCGACGCACTTCGGGCCGGCTGGAACTCCTTCTGGACGTACGACCCGGACCTGACCGAAGCGGCCCGCCCCCTCCACGACTGGCTTTCCCACCCCACCCAAACCGACATCCGCGGCCTGTCCGACTACGCCCGGGTCCTCGTCCGCGCAGGGCTGCTGGAGTACTGCTCCGACACCGCCCGCGCTGAGTCCGACGACATCCTCGGCCTGCTCATCACCCGGATGCGCAGCTACAGCGAGCGGCAGTCGACCGGCGAGTTCTTCACCCCGGCCGTCGCCGCCGACCACATGGGCGACCTCCTCTTCTCCACCGACCGCAGGCCCGGCGATCTGTTCCTCGAAGCCGCCGCCGGGACCGGCACCATGGCCCGGGCCGCCGCCGCCACGATGCGGTTCTTCGGCACCGACCCCGCCGAGTACCGCTGGTGGCTGAACGACCTCGACCCCCTCAACGCCGCATGCTGCGCCGTGAGCGCCCAGCTCTGGCGGCTCGGTCAGCACGTGACCGTCTCCTGCGGCGACGCGCTGAACGACCCCCGGCTCCTGGAGGAAGCGGTACGGGAACGCGCCGAGCGGGCGACCGCCGAGCAGCAAGCCCGGCCTGTGCTGTACCCCACCAGGACCCGCCCGCCGTTCTGGCCGTGGCAGTCCGTTCCCCCCTCCTGACCCCGGAGGGGCGGCGGCCGGCCCCCTGCGGCCTACCGCCGCCCCTCCGCCCTTCGCACGAAACGGAGCACCCCCATGGCCATCAACACGACGCCGCCGCCCGCCATCGCCACCCTGGTCCCCGATTCCGAAGGACACGGAACGGTCCTTCGGATCGTCTACGCCCACCACCTGGACGGCGAGTCCTTGGCCTTCCAGCTCTTCCACCGACTCGTCCACCGCTTGCAGGCAGGGACACCCCTCCCGGACGAGATCACTCACTCCGAGGTGATGGCCCTCCTCGGTGAACAGGGCGCCGACTGCGCCGAGGGCTGGCACTCCTCGGCGAACGAGCCCACCGAGGAAGCCTCGAACGAGGCATGGCAGTGGGTCCGGGATCAGGTCAACCGCCTGTTCCCCGGCCTGTCCTGGAAGGTCGAGCCCGACCGGCGCATGAACATGCCCGGGATCGACGCCGACCAGGTCGCGGACATCGTCATCCGGGCGCGCCCCCTGGCGTCGGACGTGACCCGCCCGGCCACCATGTTCGACCCGGCGCTCACCTACTACGCGGACGGAACGCACCTGGTCATGCGCGCCAGGGGAACCGAACGACTTGGGCACGCCTTCGGCATGGCGGACGGCACCCCCTACGCCTTCCAGGCTGTGCGGTGGGAAGACGGTGGCGCCGACCTCATCGCCCCCCACGTGCTGCACCGCGTCGAAACCCGGGATGAGGGCGACACGGTCTAGGCAATCGCAGGTCCCGGGCCTCGGAATGCCCCGCGGTCTCCTGCCCTTGGGGCTCCGCCGGCTACCGGGCATCCCGACGAGCCGGCCAGATCTGACCGAACCGGGAAGGCCCGGTCGGGGGCTTGGGCGAACCCACCCCGATTCCGTTGTTTCTTCTTATTTCCATGTGTATATTGGTTGTCGTGAGGGCGGGGCATCGCCGCCAACACAAAGCCAGTTCCGAAGGAGCCGCTTCGCGCGGCTCGCCCTGGCCGTGCACTCCCCTCGACGGCCGGGGCCTGCGAGGCCCGGACGACCCCCTGTCCGGGCCTCGCCCCCTTTCTTCCGACCACTGTCAGACCCTTACGAGAGGATCACCCTCATGACGACTCTTCCCGCCGCTCAGGCGCTGTCCGCCGCGTCCAGCCGCACCGAGTACGAGGCCACGCTCCAGCTTCTGCGTGACGCCTCACGGACGTACTACGGCGACGGCGACAGCGTCCTGGACGACGTCTCGTACGACCAGCTTCGGCGGTCCGTACAAGCCTGGGAGCAGGAGCACCCGGCCGAGGTCTCCCCGGACTCGCCTACCAGCCTCGTCGCCGACGGGGCCGCGCCCGTCGGCGACGTCGCGCACACCACCCGCCTCCTGAGCCTGGACAACGTTTTTGACGCCGAGGGCCTGGTGGCATGGGGCGTGTCGGTCGAGCGCCGGCTGACCCGCGCGCCGAAGGGCGGGTTCACCGTCGAGCCGAAGATCGACGGCGCTGCCGTGGCGGCCCGGTACCGCAGCGGCCGTCTGGTGCAGATCATCACCCGCGGGGACGGCAGTCACGGCGAGGACATCAGCCACGTCATCGGCCAGATCGACGGTCTCCCCGAGCAGCTGACCGAGCCGGTCACCATCGAGGTCCGCGGCGAGGTCGCCTTTACGCAGGCGCAGTTCGAGACGGCGAATGAGGTCCGTGCCGCGCACAACGCGCAGGTCTTCGCCAACCCCCGCAACGGCACGGCCGGCACGCTCAGGGCGAAGGACCGGCCGTACCGTCTCCGGATGACGTTCTGGGCCTACGGCGCGGTCGAGCTGGACGCGGTCGCGTACCTGCCCGCCGGGGCCACCCATGCGGAAACCCTCGCGGCCGTGGCCGCAGTTGGCATCCAGACCACCGCGGACTCCGCGGCAGGGCTCCATGTCGTCGCGGATCTCGCCGCAGCACAGGAGCGGGTGGATGCGATCGCCGCCATGCGTGCGGAGCTGCCCGTCGGGATCGACGGCGTGGTGATCAAGATGAACGACGCGGCGGAGCAGGCGGCGGCCGGGTTCGGCTCGCGCTTCCCTCATTGGGCCATCGCGGTCAAGCTCGCGGCGGTCGAGCGGCAGACCGTGCTGGAAGACGTCGTGTGGCAGGTCGGCCGCACCGGGGTCCTCGCGCCGACCGCGATCCTCACCCCGGTCGAGATCGACGGCTCCACCGTCACCCGGGCCACGCTGCACAACCCCGCTGACATCCGCCGTCGGGACCTCCACATCGGAGACACCGTGACGGTCTACAAGGCCGGCGACATCATCCCCCGCGTGCAGGGGGCCGTGGTCCAGCTGCGGCCGGCGGGGGCGCTGGAGGTACCGCTGCCCGAGGTCTGCCCTAACTGCGGCGGAAAGATCAACAAAGCGCAGGAGAGGTGGCGTTGCGCGCAGGGCAGCGCGTGCGCGCTTCCGGCGCTGATCCAGTACGCCGCTGGACGCGACATGCTCGACATCGACGGCCTCGGCCCGGCGTACGTGGCGGCCCTGGTGGCGTCCGGTGACGTCGCCGACGTCGCCGATCTGTTCACCCTGACCGCCGAGCAGCTCACGGCAGCATCCGGAAGTGCCAAGCTGGCCGCGAAGCTCGCCCAGCAGATCGAGGCCGCCAAGGTACTCCCCCTCAGCCGGGTCTTCTGCGCCTTGGGCGTCCTCGGCACCGGGCGCAGCATGTCCCGCCGCATCGCCCGGCACTTCGGCGAAATGAACGACATCCGTCAGGCCGACGCAGCCGCGATGCAGGACGTCGAGGGCATCGGTCCCGAGAAGGCCCCGGTCATCGTCGAGCAGGTCGCCGCGCTTGCACCGGTCATCGACAAGCTGGTCGCCGCGGGTGTCAACATGAAGGAGCCCTCGGTGGGAGTGGGTGAAGGGCCGCTGACGGGCAAGGTCGTCGTGGTCACCGGCAAGATGACCGGGGTGCTGGCGGCCTACACGAGGACCGAGATGAACTCCCTGATCGAGAAGGCCGGCGGGCGCGCGGGCAGCAGCGTCAACGCCAAGACGTCCATCCTGGTCGCGGCGCCGTCCGCCGGTGGCAAGCCGAGTTCGAAGGCGGTCAAGGCGGCCGAACTCGGCGTCGAGGTTCGCACGCCGGAGGACTTCGCCGAGATGGTCGCCGACTACCTGGCCTGACCGGAGGGGACCAAGTGGCGGGCGCGCAGGGTTGCGCGCCCGCCACCGGCCCTGAAGGAGCGGGCCGTCTCCTTATCCAACGTTGCGTATTCCATTTTCAGTATGTATTGTCATCTCATCGCCTGGTGCACAGCACCCGCGAATTTCCCCCAAGTCCCCTGTGTCCAGGTAGGGATGACATGAATTTCCATCTGTCCGACGTATCCGACTCCGAGTTGCTGGCGGGCGTCACTGCGGCAGCCAAGCGGGCCCCTGTCGGTGGAGCCGATCTCCTCATCCTCACTGAGCTCCAGCTGCGGCTCTACCGCGAGCTCCACGGCGCTGCGGACCATCTGCTCCGGGCGCCGGAGGGCCGCGAGACCTCCCCGGCGAAGTCCGGGCGGGTCCATGACGCCATCGACGGCATCCTCGGCGCGGATGAGGAGATGGCCGTCTTCCGCCAGATGTACGACCATCTGGCGAACGCGGCGCTGAGCGACCAGCGGGTGGCCGACGAGCTGCTGGCGCTGTCCAGTACTCAGCACGGCCCGGGCGGGGCGTTCCTCAAGCGCGTACTGCGGTTCGCGGCGGCCGACGCGTACGCCAGCACGGTCCAAAGCCTCCTCGCCGACTTCGTCAGGTCCACGGAGCCGGAGACCGTACGGGCGGCCATGGCACAGCTCGCGGGTCTGGAGTGGGCCCTCGACCCGGACGACAAGCACCACCGGCCGGTCATGGACACCACGGACGGCGTCGTGAACGACGCCGATGGCGAAGTCCGCCGGTTCCGGGCACTGGGGCTTCGCCCCGAGACGGGCACGGTCCCGGGCGGGGCCCTCACCGGCTCGGACACTGCCGCTTGGGGCACCCCCGACGAGCACCGCATCCGCATCTGGCGCCGCCGGTACGTGGATGCCCACACCCAGAGCCTCGACTTCGCCCTGATGAAGGCGAAGGCGTACCGCCGGGACGCTGAACGACTGGCGCCCTACGGCCACCCGGACGGTCTGGAAACGGCCGTCGCCTTGCAGCTGCGACAGGAAGCCGACCGAGCGCGCTCCGCCCGCCTCTTCCAGATCGGCGACTCCCTCGCCCAGATGGCACTACGCCGCGTGGTGCGGCGGGCGGACAAGGCCACGACCCCGTTCGATCCTGCCCACCTCCCCGCCTCGCGCGGGATGCTGTTCCTCGACACCCCCTGGACCTTCCCAACGGCCGACGCATCGTCGGCTACGTATGGGGCCCGTGGTCGCCCCGGACGGAAGAGGGCTGGTTCCTTCTCCGGCCCGACCGGTATCTGGAGCCGGTGGAGCCCCCGCACGATGACGTCCCCTGGACATGGGTCACTCCGCTGACGTGTGACGAGTCGCTGCTGAAGCTGCCGTTCTCGCCGTACGACACCCTGATGGCGCGCCCAGGCGAGGCCCTGGAGCCGGAGGCCCGGCTGCGCGACCCGGACAACCCCGAGCGGTACCGCAGCGGCTCGGCGCGCCAAGGCTGCCAGGAGCTGATGACGCGCCACGTGCGCGCCCTGTGGGAGCTGCTGACCCAGCACAAGCGGACCACGGTGCGGGTCCTCTCCCACCAGGTCCACCAGCTCAAGCCCAGCAAGCGCGAGGCCGAACGGCGGCGGGGCATCCACGACTCCGGCCGGGTCGAGAACTGGTGGGTCGACCCGGACGCGGGCGAGCGTTTCCAGGAGCAGCGGCCCAGCCATTCCCGCGAGGGCGGATCCGGCCACACGCTGACGGTCCGCTACTGGAGGGGCGAGCACGAGCGCCAGCAGTGCCCGAATCCCCACCGGCACGCCGCCCTGGAGACGGCCAAGGAAGGTAGCTGCCCACACTACGAGATCACCATCCCCGAGCACCCCGTGGGGCCCGCCGACGCGCCGTGGTCCGACCGGCTGCGCCGCGCCCGGGTCCGCCCCTCGGCGAAGTCCCAGCGCACCGCAGACGCGTAGTCGTCCATCTTCTGGCCGGGCAGGCCCTGCCTGCCCGGCCAGAGCACCCCGTGGCCCATGCACAGGGCCGTCCCGATCATCTTCAACCGAGGAGAGCCATGTCCGAAGAACCGCGCCCCCGTACGCACCAGCACCGCCGCTGCCAGCCGCTGCACACCGTCTACGGCCTGGTCGCGCTGCTCGCCGGCTGCGGCGTCCTCCTGGAGCAGCCCGTCATGTGGCTGTTCGTCGTGCCCCTCGCTGTCCTTGTCGTCGAAACGCGCCGGCTCGCCCGGAACCGGGCCTGCGCCGCCCTGCGCAGGCGGGACGAGCGCAAAGCCGCCCCCGCTCACGCCCGCTCGGCATGGGGTGCTGCCGCGGCCGGTCTGGACGTCGCCCTGGTAACCGGAGCCTTCGCGGTCTGCACCGTGTTGCTGCTCGGCCATGGTGACGCACTCGTCCTGCGCGGACGGGCAGCGGACTACCTGGCCCTTGGCGCAGGGGCGGCGTTCGCCGGCGCGCATGCCCTTACGCACCGCATGTCCGCCCGAGCCCCGAAGGCGCCGCAGCCCGAGGTGTGACAACTCCCCCTGTCGCACCGTTCCGGGCGATCACCCGGCACGCCCTTCCCCTCAAGTCTTGGGAGAGACCGTCATGTTGCACTTCGACCCCGCCACCACGAGCGGCTCGGCCCTCGCGTCCCTGTTCCGCGTGTGGTGCTCCCTGCGTGAGACCGGTCCCGGGCACCGGCCGGAGGCTGCGGAGCTGGCCGGCGCCGTGGAGGAGATGTTCGCCGGCCTCGGCCTGGACCCGGACGGCCCCCCTGCGCAGGTCGAGCCGCCCGGCACGGGAGAGGTGTTCACGGTCTTCGGTCTGCGGTACGACCGAGCCGACGCGCTGCTGGTCGCCGGTGTCATTCCGGGCGAGCACGCCGCTGCCGCTGTCGAACTGGACGGCGACGAGACCGACTTCACCCGGTGGATCGACACCTTCCGCGCCGAGTCCGGGGACGCGGCCGCCACGGCCGCGCGAGCACAGGTCGAGGGCGGGGACTGAGACACCCACACCCGTTGTGTTGTGTATTCGCGTTCTAATGTGTAATGTGATTGCACGTCGGGTCCGGCGTCCACCGGCGCCCCAGACCTGGACCACTCCCCTCCCTTCCTCCAGCTCAGGAGACGACTGTGCCCACCCCTGTCGTGACCCGCACCCCCGACCGCCGCGTACCCACCGAACGCGGACTTCGGACCCGCCAGAACCTGATGGAGGCGACGCTCGAACTCCTCGCCACCCGGTCCTACCGCGACATCAAGGTGCTGGACATCGCCCGGGCGGTGGGCACGTCGCCCGCGACGTTCTACCAGTACTTCCCCGACGTCGAGGGCGTCGTCCTCGAAGCGTCCCGGTTCCTGGTCGCGGAGACGAACGCGGCGCTCGACGCCTTCGAGGACGGTTCCTGGTCCTCGGACGGACTGCCCGGCGCCGCCCGGCTCGTCGACGCAGTACTCGACGGCTGGAGCGATCACCTCCCGGTCATGCGCGTGCTGACCGCCGTCGCCGCCGAGCGGGACCCCCGCTTCGTCAAGGCGTACTTCGCGGCCACCCGGCCCGTCGTCCGTGCCCTGACGGCGGCCACCACCCAGACGACCACGCCCGACGACGAGGGCAAGGAACTGGTCCACGCCCTCGTTTCCGGCCTGACCGCCGCCGCCGGACACGAGAACGCCGGAAGCGTCCAGGGGCTGACCAAGCGCCAGCGTCGCCGGGGGCTCGCCCGCCTCGTCCACGCCGCCGTGACCACGGCCGACGCCTAGAACTCACGCTCCGCCACCAGCCGCAATCCCAGGGAGCCCACCTTGATCCAGCCAGCCTCTCTCGCCCTCGGCTTCGGCCTCGGCGTCCTGATCCGCGCCCTTGCTCTGCGCATCCGGCCGCGCCGCACCCCCCTCCCCCTCTCGGTCGCATCGCCGAGCCCCGAACTCGTCACCGCCATGTCTGCGGCCGTCGCCGAGCGGTACCCGAACCTCGGAGGGTTCGACTACGCCACCGTCAGCGTCTTCGAGCGCAACGCACCGGAGAACTCGGTCTACCTCACCCCCGCGCGGCCCCCACCGGGGCGCCATACGACTGGACCCGAGCGATTCAAACAGCCCCGGTGGCAGGGCCGCCCGGCTGCTGGCCGAGATGGACCTGCCTCACGTCGGCGTCCTGGTCATCCCGCTCGGCCCGCGCTGACACGGCTCTCGCCGCCCCGGACTCGCTCCGGGGCGGCGAACGACCGGCCCCCATGACCGTAGCCACCGCAGGCCGCCCCCTCCCATCCCCCGATTCCGACCCGTCAGCGAGGAACCGTGACCATCCCGTCCCGCCAGATGTTCAAGTACGGAAACTGGGTGTTCGACATCGACCGGGCCATGCGCCTCCTGGAGGAGCACCCCCGGCCCACCGAGCAGACCTCCGTAGCCGACTGGTCGGCCGCCTACCACCTGAGCCTGCTCAGGCCGGACTACGACGGCCCCTCCTGGTGCCCGATCTTCGGCCCGGACCAGTCCCACTTCAGCGCCGAGCACGCCATGCGCACCGACCTCGAACAGCCGGTGATCATCGCCACCCTGGAGTTCGACAGCGGCCCGGCTCGCCTGCTGATCGACGGAGTGCACCGCATGTACCGGGCGATGACCGAAGGCCGCCCGACCCTCCCCGCGCACGTCCTGACCCTCGCCGAGACCGCGACGATCCGCGAGCACTGACACCGCCCACCCCACTCAGGAGCCCCCATGACCTCCATCGGCACCGCCCGTCACTTCCAGCCCCACGGCACGCCCGGCCACGTATGCCGAGACCACAACCGGGCAGTTCTGGCCCCGGCCGTCGCCGTCGAAGCCCTCCGCAAGGGCCTCGGCCCCGACCTGACCGACGCCCAGCTCGACGAATGCGCGGAGATCGCTGAGCGCAACCCGCTGTCCGACACCTCCCGCGCCGCCGTCCGTGCCGCGCTGGAGCCCGCCCTGTCCGTGCGCAACTCCCCGGCGACCGTGCACCATCGGCTGCTCAACCTCTCGCCCGGACACCCGCTGCGTGTCCGCGTCGGCGACACCGAGTACTTCCTGGTCCCCATCCCCATCACGCTGTAGCCCGCAGCCCGCACAAACTGCGGGTGGCCCGAATCAGACACCCCTCACCAACGCGTCCGGCCCCGGCCGGACGCGTTTTGGCATGATCCCCCTCGACCGAGATCCGGTACCTGACACAGGGGGAACCATGTCCGTGCGCCTGCGCCACACCCTTCCGACCGTGCTCGTGGCCGGGGCACTACTGATCTCCGGCTGCGCCGGCTCCGACAGCGATCCCAAGGCCGACGGCAAGCCGACGAACAGCGCCCCAGCGGCCCGGCCTTCGTCCTCCACGGTGCTGCCGCACGGCATCGTGAAGCCGGGAACCGCGCTGCCGGTCGGCGACGGAGCATGGATGGTGACGCTGCAGGGCTTCGAGCGGCTGCCGGCCGGAACCGTGCCCGGCGTGCCGGCCGGCTCGAGCGCGTACACGGCGCGGGTGACCGTGGCCAACCAGCGGGCGCAGGTCGCGACCGCGCCGCGGACCGCCGTCACCGCCCGGTATGGAGCTCTCGGGCGCACGGCTGCCGAAGCCGCCGGCAGCAGCACGTCCTCCTCCAAGGACGAACCGCAGCAGGTCCGCCCCAACGGGTCCGTCGACAGGGACCTGAAGCTGGTGCTTCCCGATCAGGCCCAGGGCCTGCCGGTCACCGTGACCGTGGAAGCGACCGAGGAGGGCCTGGCCGAGCCGGAGCTGCTCTTCTTCGAAGGCGCCCTTCCGGGCACCGCCGCCTCGCCGGACACCCAGGCGCCGCAGGGCGCGCCGGCCGGGCCGTCGGTCACGCCGCTTGGGCAGTGGAGCGGCCAGGTGCGCGTGGGCAAGGTGACGGTGAGCGGCGAGGGCGCCTCGCATACCGGGAGCCTGGAGCTCAGCGTGGTCAACCGATCCGCCGACCCGATGCCCGGCCTGGGCACCACCCTGCGGATCCTGACCGGCCAGGACCTGCACCTGGCCGCCACCGTCCGCCCGGTGTACGGGTACCGCGACGCTGCGATCGCCCCGTACCGCACCGCTACGCAGACCGTCTCCTTCCGTGTTCCGGAGGCGGCCGTCGGCGGCCCGGTGACGGTCGAGGCAGTCGACGCGGGCGGCTCCAAGGTCACCTTCGAGGGCACGCTCGGCTGAAGGAGCCCATAAAAGTTCGGGCGGAGTGTCACACCGGCGGTCCCCGCCACACCTGTAGCAGGTGAACGGTGCCTTCTCCGACCCGAACAGGACTCCCTTACATGGCCCCTCGCCTCCTGGCCGCCTGCCTCGTGCTCGCCGGCGCGCTCGCCGCCTCCGCCTGCGGACCCCTCACCGCCCCCGGCTCCACCGCCGATGCCGCCCCCGCTCGTGGTCCGGCCGCGGCCGGAGGCGCGCCCGTGCTGACCCAGCTGAACAAGCTGACGGTCCGGGCGCAGATCTCCCTCGACGGCTACAGCCGCGACGTCTTCGGACCGGCGTGGAGCGATGCGGGCACGGTCGAGATGTCGGGGAATTCCTGTCCGACGCGTCAGGACGTCCTGGCGCGCGACCTGGACGACGTCGTTCGGGCCGAGGACGGCTGCACCGTCCTCTCCGGCGTTCTCCACGACCGGTACACGGGCCGGACGATCGCCTTCAAGCGCGGACCTGGCACGTCCATGGCTGTGCAGATCGACCACGTGGTCCCCTTGGCCCTCGGGTGGCGCTCGGGGGCCCGGGAGCTGACCGCCGCGCAGAGGCTGAACTACGCGAACGACCCGGCGAATTTGGTTGCTGCTGACGGTCCGACGAACGCCGCGAAGGGTGCCAAGGACGCCTCGGTGTGGATGCCCCCGCGGGCCGAGGCCCACTGCTGGTACGCGACCGCTCAGGTCCGTGTGAAGACCAAGTACCGCCTGTCGGTCACGCCGGCGGAGAAGGCGGCCCTGCGCACCGCCCTGGAATCCTGCCCGGCCGAGGCGGCCCGGCGATGAGGCCGGCCGCACAGCCGCTGCCCTTCGGAGCGGACCGGGACCGGTGGACCCATGCTGTCCGGGAAGCCGCCCGGCTGCATCACGCCGTGCGCGCCGAGCTGGCCGGCCGGCTCGCGGCCCCGGCCACCGAGCGGTCCGCCATGCAGGCACTGCTGCTGATACGGGAGCGGACCCGGGGTGGGTGGCTGCGATGGGACATCTTCGGGCCGCACCCTGCGGGCGTGCTGCGCGAGGCAGGCGTCTTCGATCCCGGGCAGCACCCGGTGGGTCGCTGGGTGTGCCGGACGGTCTGGGGGCGTCGCCCGCCCCTGTACATCTGGACGCTCGGAGGGCTGGAGCTTCCTCGCCCCCTCCCGGTCGGCCGGACCGCGCTGTTCACCGTGACCGCCTTCGCCGCCCTGGGCCCCGCGACGTCCGTACTGCCGGCGGCCTCCGGTCTGCTCGTGGCCGGCGTGGCCGGCCTGGTCGCGGCTGCCGGACTGCCGGCGGCCGTCCGGAACCTCACCCGGCGCCGCGTGCGCGTGGTGGACACGGACGAGGCGTACGCCGCGGTCTTCTTCCGGCTGCTGGCCGCCGAGCAGCGCCTGCGCATGCTCGCCGAGCGCAGCGAGCGCTACGAGCTGACGCGCGCGGCGGCGGTGCTGCCGCGGCTGGTGTGGGACGCGGCCGGGCTGGTCCCGCTGGCGGCGGACGACGTGGAAGCCCGCGAACTCCTCCTCGGTTACGAGCAGTCGCTCGCGCTCCTGGTCGACCAGGCCGTCGAGGTCGAGCGGCAGGAGGAAGCGGTGGAGTCGGCGATCCGTGACAACCGCGCGCCCGCGTCGCCGGCCAGGCCGGCGCTGCCGGAAGAGCTGCTGCCCCGGGCACTGCTGGACGAGGTGCGGCTGGAGCTGGAGGAGCTGGGGCACGGACTGCGCCACGCCCGGGAGGTCCTGGGCGGCGCCGACGAAGGAACGCAGCATGCGACGAATGGAGAGCGCGATGAGTGAGCACGAGCTGGACCGGCCTGTCCTGTGGCGGGAGGCCCATCCGGACGCCTACGCCGAACTGAAGCGCACCTGGGGGGTGATCGGGCACAGCAGTGTCCTCATGGTGCTCAGCCTGAGCTTGATCGGCACGTCGCTGACACTGGGCTACCTGCATCTGCCGGGATGGCTGGCGACCGTCGCGCGCCTGGGCACCAGCGCAGCGGCAGTCGGCTGCGGCGCGGTCGGCCTGTGGCGGCTGGTCCGTGCCCTGTTCCGGTCGGCGCGGGCGGTCATCCGTACGCGCCGGCGCGGCGCCGGCAGCAAGGCGCAGGGGGCGGCCGCCGAGGACACCCAGCCCGAGGCCGCGCCGGCGGCGGCGTCCTGAACGGGAGAGGCGAGCCGTGTTCCGGTCCGAGAGCTTCACCGTCGGGTTCGCCGTCGGTGCCGTGGCCTGGTGCGTTCCGTTCGTGCGGGAGCTGGGCCGGCGCGGGGTCACCAGGGGGCTCGTTCCCGGGCGTCGCAGACGGCCTCCCACTCGGCGAAGGTGAGGCACTGCTCGGCGGTGCGCGCGTGGCGGGCCCGGTCCGCCGCCGCAAGCGAGGCGAGGATCCTGTCGCGGATGACGAAGCCGGGCGGATCGGGTTCCGGCTCGGCGGGTGGGTAGAGGTTGTGCAGGCGGGTGCGCACCGTCTCCATGGCCTCCAGGAAGGCCGTGTTGGGCGGGACGGCGTCGCCCGGTTCCTCGCGCTGTCCACACGTGGGGGCTGGCTGGTCCTGGTCGGCGAACTCGCTCCAGCGGGCCATGATCACGCTGGCTGGGGAGGCCGGCCGCCGGGGCACGCGCCAGACCGACAGGTCGGCGGCGATGTCGGCGGCGGACAGGCCGGTGGCGATCCAGGGCCGCAGAGCGAAGGCGAGGCGGCGCAGGCCCTCGCCCTGGGTCCAGGGCACCCGGGGGCGTATCCAGGCGGCGACCGAGACGGCGTGAGCGGCCTGCAGGGTGCTGGCGCGGTAGGGCTCCGGAAGCTCGTGCCTGCGACGGGAGCGCGGCCGCGCGCTGCGGGGTGCGCTGGTGTTGTTCTTCTTCCCTCCCATCTCAGCTTTAGGACGTGGGTGGTTGGTCTTACAGGAAGGGGTGTCACGGCGGTGGGAGGGGCGGGTGCGGCGGCGGGCGTCGGCGATGGCCAGCTGGCGTCCATGTTCGGTGAATCCAATGTGCCGTGCGTGGTAGCCGTGGCCGCTCACACGGTGGCCGAGGGCGTCGTCCCAGGCGCGCGGGACGACGGCGGCGTAGATGGTGGCGGTGCCGGCCCACTCGCCGCTTCCGGCGGGCCGGGTGTTGGCCCGGGTTCCGTGGAGCGCCCAGACGAGGAGGCCGAGCTCGCGCAGGACGGCGATGTGCCGCTCCAGGGTGCGGCGGCTGATGCCGAGGCGCTTGAACATGGTGTCACGGCAGTAGGCGACGTGCCCGTCGGCGTTCAGGCGCGCGGCGAGGTCACGCGCAACGCGCAGCGTGGTGTCGCCGGCCTTGGGGTGCAGGCGCTGGGTGATGGCCCAGGTGGCGGCGCGCAGGAAGTCGCCGCGCCGGGTACGCCGGGACGCGGTCGTGCCGATCTCCTGGTCCGCATGTTCACAGACCGGGTTGAATCGGTTGTTCGGGGATATTCGGTGTTGTCCGCGCGTTGGGCGCGGTGGGGCGGCGGTGGCGTGGACCGGCGCGCGGGCATGCTGCATCATGGGCAGGGCACGCCCTCCTTTCGGGCATGCGTGAGCCCCTCTTCGGTGGGGCCGGGTTCTTCGGGAACCAAGTGATCCGCCCTGGCAGGGGCGGTGTTGCCCGGTCTGCGGACCGGGTTCTTCACCAGGCGGGCTGGACACTCGCCGGGTGGTGGCAGAGATGCGGCGGGGCCGAGGTGCTGGACACACCGGGGGCCTGCTGCCGCGGGGCAGCCCACGGGGGACTGCCCGCTGTCAGATCATGCGCTCATCGGACTCCAGGGTTGCGGGCGGTCAAAGAGGTCAGTGGCCCATGCCGGCGCCGCCGTCGACGGGCACCACGGCGCCGGTGATGTAGGCGGCCTGCTCGGAGGCGAGGAAGGCCACGGTCGCGGCGATCTCCTCGGGGCGGGCGAGGCGGCCCAGAGGGATCTGGGCCTTGAGGGTCTCGAGTTGCTCGTCGCTGAGCGCCTGGCTCATGGACGTCTCGGTGAGGCCGGGGGCCACCACGTTGAAGGTGATGCCGCGGGAGCCGAGTTCGCGGGCCATGGAGCGGGCGAAGCCGACGAGTCCGGCCTTGGAGGCGGCGTAGTTGGCCTGGCCGCTCTCACCGCGCAGGGCGACGGCGGAGGAGATGAACACCACGCGGCCCTTCTTCGCGCGGAGCATTCCGCGCGAGGCGCGCTTGGTGACACGGAAGGCGCCGGTGAGGTTGGTGTCGACGACGGAGGCGAAGTCCTCCTCGCTCATGCGCATCAGGAGCTGGTCCTTGGTGATGCCGGCGTTCGCGACGAGGACCTCGACAGGGCCGTGCTGCTCCTCGACCTCCTTGAACGCGGCGTCGACCTGCTCGGTGTCGGTGATGTCGCAGCGGACGGCGAGCAGCCCCTCGGGGGGCTCGCCCGAGCGGTAGGTGATGGCCACTCGGTCGCCGGCTTCGGCGAGGTGACGGGCGATGGCAAGACCTATGCCGCGGCTGCCGCCGGTGATCAGGACTGAACGGGACACGAGGTGGTGCCTTTCTGTGGTGCTTTGTGGGGGTCTGTAGTCGGTCAACTGGCCCGGCGGGCGCCGGAACGCGTCAGCTGTCCGCTCATCGCCGCGGCCGTGTCCATCACGGCGGCCACGTACCGGGCGCGAGTGGCGGCCCGCCGCATGGGCCCGTCCTTGGCGAGCAGCGCCACGGAACCGGCGACGGCCGAGCCGTACCAGATGGGCGCGGCGATCATGGTGCGGCCGGGCAGCGGGGAAGGGCCGATGGCGTGACCTTCCTCACGGACGGGCGCGGTGTCGATCTTGTTGTCGCCGATGGAGCCGAGGCAGGCGAGGATCGCCAGGCCGGCGGCGTCGGACTCCAGAGGCGCTGATTCAAGAGATCGCAAAGTGATCTGAGGCGACGTGAGGACCTCGTCGGCGTGTGGCCCGTATGCCCGTTCCGCGCAGATCCTCATCGGAGTGCCGATCAGGTGTGGTCGGTAAACAAATACGACCTGGCCTGTTCTCGACTGTAGTGTGACGATCTCGGCCCTCACCGCAGGGGAGGGCGGGCCGGCCTGGAGGGGCTGGGCGGGTGTCGAAGAGGGGGGACCGTGCAGCGCGTCAGTCAGGGCGTAGCGAGCACGCGGCCCGCGCTGTTCGACGGCGCCCTCTCGCATCAAGGCTTGCAGATACCGGTGAGCGGTCGGCGCGGGAAGGTCCGCGGACTCGGCTACCGACGCCAGGGGATGTTCACCCGGCCCGAGACGGATCAGCGCTCTGAGCACCGCCATGGTGCGTGCCACGGCTCCGCCCGTGCGGTCCGGCGGGGTGGCAACGGGATGCAGCAACGCGAACTCCCCCTCGCGGTTGTGGAGGACCTTCGCGTCTCCCACAACGCGGATTCGATCCAGTGGTCGATTCTTCCCGGCCAAGATCCCGCTCACCAGGCTCTGAATTTTCCGGTCCGCGAATTTCAGGAGCGAGCGCTTCCGGTATATCGCGCGGCCTGCACGGGGATGGCATCACGGGGAAGGGTACAAAGTTGAATCAGAAGGAGGCGTTGCAGCAGCTGCTGCAATGGAAGCGCGGAGAGATAGACCCGGTCGAGCTCGGCTGGCCCAAGCGCACGGGACGGGGCCGGCGCTCACGCGGACTGTCCCAAGCCCAGGTCGCCCAGGCGCTGTTCGTCACGGAGAAGACCTACGCCGAGTTCGAGCGCGGGAACACACCTCAGCCGACCGCCGAGTTCCTCGACAACGTCGCCAAGGTGCTGAACATGAACGAGCGCGAACGGACCGCGCTCTACGTCTACGCGATCGGCTACGAGCCCCCGTTCCCCATGGACCCGATGGCGGGGACGAACGTCGATCCGGCGTGGCAGGTGGCCGTCAACGGCGTCTCGGGGCAGCCCTGTTACATCAATGACGTCGCCTGGAACGTGCTGGCCGCCAACGACGACTTCAAACTCATGTTCCCGCAGCCCGAGGGGAAGTCCCCGGCGCTGCCCGAACGCAACCTGATCCGGTGGATGCTCCTGCGCGAGGACGCGCGCGAGCACCACCTGGTCGACTGGGACACGCGCTGGGCGCCGCAAGTGGCGGCCCAGTTGCGCACGGCGGTCGCCGCTCACCCTGACAACGAAGACCTCCAGATGCTGGACAAGGAGGTCAACGACGACCCGGTGGCGGGGCCGATCTACCGCGACCACAGCCTGGCGTACATACATCCCGACGGCGACGCGCGGCCGATGCGGCACGCCGGCTACGTGACCCCGCGCGGCACGGAGGACCACCGGACCCGGTGCTGCGAGCGGCACGCGCCGTCCCAGCTGGGCACCGTCACCATGTGCGCCGCCCAGCCGTTCGGCAGCCCGGGCGCCCGGTTCTTCCTCCTGCCGTTCGTGCCCCACCACTGACACCGCGCCCGCGGTCGCCTCGGCGGAGAGATTTCGTCCGGGCGGCCGCGGCCCGCACAATGCATGCCCATGGCTACCACTGACCTGAAGCAGATCGCGCCCGGCGTCTTCGCCTGGCAGCCCGGCCACGACGCGACCTGGGGCCTGGCCAACTGCGGCTTCGTCGTATCCGGGGGCCAGGCCCTCGTCATCGACACGCCCTACACGCCCGCCCTGACCGACGTCTTCCTCACCGCGGCCCGTACGGCGGCGGGCCCCGGTGTCCCGCTGGACCGGGTCGCTGTCACCCACGCCAACGGTGACCACACCTGGGGTCTTCAGCAGCTTCCCGGCGCCGAGGTCTTCGCCACGCACGCCGCCCTTGAGCACCAGTGCCTGGAGCCGAAGCCGCAGCAGCTGCAGGCTCTCACCCACGACACGGACCCCGGTCAGCCCCTCGGCTGGTATTTCCGGGAGCACTTCGGCAAGTTCGACTTCGCGGGTATACAGGTTCTCCCGCCGACCGCGACGTTCACCGGACGCCACGACATCGCAGTCGGCGACATCCCCGCGGAGCTGCACGAGGTCGGCCCGGCCCACACCGTCGGCGACCTCATCGTCCATCTGCCCGAGCAGCGCGTGGTCTTCGCCGGCGACATCGTCTTCGCGGGAGACCATCCCTCCCACTGGGCCGGCCCCCTGGATCGTGTCTCCGCCGCCTGCCTGCGGATCCTGGACCTCAACCCCGAATGGATCGTCCCCGGCCACGGACCGCTGATGACCCCCGACGACCTGCGGACCTACGTCGCCTACCTCGACGACCTCTCGGACCAGGCGTACGTGATGCACGGCCAGGGCCGGACCGCCATCGAGGCGGCCCGCATCCTGATCAAGGAAGACCGCTACCCCGGCCTCGGCCTTCCCGAGCGGCTCGCGATCACCCTCAGTACGGAATACCGCCACCTCGAGCAGGACACCACCGCGCCGGACCTGCTGGAGCTGATGGACCACGCGGCACGCATCGCCTGGGACCGCTCCTCGGTCGGCCCGCTCGCGCCCTGACCTCTGCTCCAGCGGCGCACCTCGCCCATTCCGGCTGGTGAAACAGCGCAGCCCACTTCGTTCCGATCATTGAAATACGAACCGCTTGCGCAGCACAGGGGCTTGACCCCCGCTCCCCAGGGGGGGTCAACTACCGACGTCGGCGCGCCGTGCACGCACGGGGGAGCGCCCACCCAGGCACCGAGGGCCCTCCCACGCCCGTTGACGTGCGCGGTCGAGCAGCACTCTGTTGCTGGACTCGATTCCGGATGCCGCCGCCGGCCCCCCGGCGGCGGCATCCGCTCGAAGCCGCTCCGCACCAGGGAGAGTTCATGAGCCCCGCCCCCATCGTCTTGCAGATCCCCGTCGCCGTTCCCGAATTTCTCGCCCCCCGCATCAAGGACCTCCGCCACACCCTCCGCGCCGGCCGGCGCGAGGAGGCCCTGACGGCCGCTCGGACCATCAGCGAGGAACTCGCCGAGAGCCACGGCCCCCTGCACAACTACACCCTCCACGCCCTCGAACTCGTCGCCTTCTGCGCCCAGCTTGCCGAGCAGCCCGCCATGGCCACCGAGGTCTCGGTGCACACCGCCGCGGCCTGGCAGCAGGTTTTGGATGCCACCCACGGCCAGATCCGCCGGCAGGCCCGCAACGCCGCCGCGTCCTGGCTCACCGTCACCAACGCGCCCGACGCTGTCAGGACCGGGACGGGCCTCCTGGCGCTGCTGCAGTCCGTCTACGGCAAGGACCACCCCTCCACACCCTTCGTGGAACGTCGACTTAACGCCATCACCGGGGCCGACCAGGAGGCCGCCCGGAACGCCCTGCGCGCATCGGGACCGGCCCTGCTGATCAAGCCCTGAAGTCCTGGCCACAGCCTTTTCAAATGCCCGCGCCAGAGGCATATACCGGAAGTGCGGCTACCGGAAAAAACCGGGCCTGGCGGCACCTGATCTTTCTGGCCAGAATCAGGCTCGGACTGATCACGTTGTGGGAGACGCGACGTCCGTGACCGCGAGGGGGAAATCGCGTTGCGACATCTACGAACTGGACTCGTGCCACATGGGTCCGCATCACTGATACGACCGGCCGACCTCCGGTCGGGAACCGGGTGGATGACCGAGTCGACCATCCAGGCTTCGGTGCGAAGCGGCCCTCTTCACCCGCTGGCACCTCGTCACCGGTGGCTCACCGACGGCACGATGCCCCCGCCGCGGCTGGGAGCCAGGCAATGGCCCTGTGCCGTGGCCGTAGGCTCGCCGGGTCCTGGCCTGGCGTGCACCTCCAGAGCCGGCGAAGCGCGGTAGAGGACTCACCTCGCCGCGTTTTGTCCGCCCTGAGCGCGCGCCAGCGCCCGCACCCGACTCCTGAAGGGGATCTGTCGATGGCTTCGACCACTCACCACCGCACCCATGTCCTGCGACTCGCAGGTGCTGTCCTCATGTGCACCGTCGCAGCCAGCGCTCTGGCCGGCTGTGGCTCCGACACACCCAAGAAGACGGCTTCCTCGCCCTCCGCCACCGCTTCCTCGACGCCGTCCAACGATCCGGATCAGGCAGCGAAGGACAAGGTCCTCGCCGCGTACACGAACATGCGCGAGGTCCAGATCAAGATGGCCGCGGACGGAGATCTGCACACCGAGGAATTGGCCAAGTACGCCAGGGGCGATGCCGCCACCGACCTCAAGAAGTCGGTCCTGCGCAACGAGTCGATGGGCATCAAGTTCACCGGCCGTCCTGAGATGAAGCCTCAGGTCACCGCCGTCGACACCAAGGGCAAGACCGCAACGGTCACCGACTGCTTCGACGCGACCAGCTGGAAGCCCGTCTACAAGGACTCCGGCAAGGAGCTCAAGCTCGCGGAGCAGCGTCTGAAGTACCCCGTCACGTCCCAAGCCACGCTGGAGGGCGACACATGGCTCGTCACGAAGATCACAGCCGACCGCACGAAGGGCTGCTGATCCGTTCTGCCCGCGTGCTGGGCCTCGTTGCGGTCCTGACCGCCCTGATACCGGCCGGCCTCGCGTATGCGGGGGGCGCCGGCCACTGCTCCGACGTGGACGTGTGCGTCGACGTCGGAACGCCCGGTAAGCCCGGTGGGGGCGGAGGCGGCGGCACCGGCGGAGGACTTTCTCTT
>NZ_JBLTJC010000130.1:0-26356 GCF_048158785.1 Streptomyces colwelliae
GTCGCGGGGGACGCCGTCCCGTGGGGGTGCGGCGGGCTCGGGATCGGGCGGCCCGGTGCCGGTCCCGCCGCCGGACCGGCCGGTGGCGGGTGGCACGGCGGTGCTGCCGCGGGGCTCCGGATCGTCGACCGCGGCGGGCTCGGGGTCGGCGAGGGGTGCCTCCGCCGGTCGGCCGCTCTCCCGGGCCTGCCGGCCCGCGAGCCCGTCGGTCCGCGACGGCGGCCGGGTGGACCGCCCGGACTCGATCCGCAGCAGACCGAAGTCCTGGATCATGGCGAGGCCGCGGACCACCGCCAGCTCGGGAGTGGTCGACCGCACCGGGAGGCCGAGGTCGTCCGCGAGGGCCTCGGCCGTACCCGGGGTCGCGGACACCCCGCCGGCCAGGAGCAGACCCGACGGCCACTGACCGGTGCGCTCCCGTGCCGCCTCCAGGACCTGGGTCAGGGCGTCGCGGGCACGTGCCCGTTCCAGGGCCAGTACGGCGTCGAGGCGCTCCCGGTCGAACGTCACCGTGTGGTCGGTCCCCTCCAGCCGGACCGTCCCGGTCACCTCCTCGGCCCGCGCGAGACCCAGCCGGAGCCGCTCGGCGGCCCTCAGCAGGGGCGGGACGACGCGGTCGCCGGGCAGCTGTCGCAACAGCTCCAGCGCGACGGCCTCGTCGCGGACGGATCCGCCCAGCGGATGCTCGCCGGTCTCCATCAGCCGGACCCTGCGGTCACTGGTGACGTCCAGCACGGTCAGCCGCAGACCGCTGCCGCCCTGGTCCCAGACCAGGACGGTGCTGTCGGCGCCGTCGCGCAGCGCGCCGTGGTGCAGGGCGACGGCCACCGGATCGGGAACGACCTTGTCGATCCGCAGCCCGACGGCCGCGGCGGCGCGTCTCAGCGCCATCTCGTGCGCGTCGGACGCCCCGGGCGGCAGATTCAGCACCGCCCGGTGCTCCTCTTCTGCCCCCGCCTGCTCGGCGCGGCGCAGCAACTCGGTGAGTACTCCGCCCACCAGTGCGGAGGGGGAGGCACGGAGTGCGTCGGCGGGCGGTGCGGCAGGGTCCGCCACCGACTCGGCGGCGAACAGCGCCGAGCGTACGGAGATCAGGTCGCCGTCCCCGGCGTCCGCCGTCCCCTGCCCGGCGACAGCCACGGCCGGGACCACTCCGTCCGCCGTGACGGGCTGCCGCCCCCCGTCCAGCCAGGCGATCCGCGCACAACTGGCGCCCAGGTCGATGCCGTACATGATCAGGGCGTCCTTTCCGGGGAGCTGTCCGCCGGTGGCAGCACGCGTCCGACGAGGGGCGCGGTACCGCTGCCCAGGGCCCTGGCGGAACCCGGGTCACCGTCGTGGGCGGCCGACACCCACACGTGTCCGGTGTGCTCGACGCCGACCTGGATCCGGGAACCGGGCGCCGGCGACCGGGACAGCAGATGGGCGACGATCGCGGACCGCAGCACTTCGAGCTCGTTGCGGATCTGGCGGCCCCCGTACGCCCGTTGCTCGGGGAGGGCCATGCGCCGCATGATCCACGCGTGGACGCCCTGCCGGTCGAAGGCCACCTCGACCTGGTTGCGTTCGTGCGCGGAGGCGGCGAGCTGGTCGAGCAGCCGGTCGGTGATGCCGGTGACGTGCTTCGCCCGCAGCATGTCGAACACGACCACGCCGGGTTTCAGCCGCCCGAAGATCTCCGGGCGGCCGATGGCGCGGAACTTCTCCTCCACGGCCTGGGAGAAGTGCCGCCGCAGCGTGTCGTAGGACGGCCCGTCGCTGTCCGCCGCGGCGAGCAGCGACGGCAGCGCCTCCGTGCCGGTGTTGGAGGTGAAGATGATCAGCGACTGGGAGAAGTAGGCGGTCTGCCCACGCCCGTCGGTCAGCCGCCCGTCCTCCAGGATCTGAAGGAACTTGTCGAGCACCGCCGGGTGCGCCTTCTCGATCTCGTCGAACAGCAGCACGCTGAAGGGCCGTTCCTGGACCCGCCTGGTCAGCTCGCCGCCCTGGTCGTATCCCACGAATCCCGGCGGTGCCCCCGCCAGCCGCTCGGCGGCGTGCTCCTGCTGGTACTCGCTCATGTCGAAGCGGGCGTACGCCGTCGGGTCGCCGAAGATCAGCTTCGCCACGGCCTTCGCCAGCTCCGTCTTGCCCACGCCCGTCGGTCCGACGAAGAAGAACGAGCCGCGCGGCCGGGCCGCCCCCGACTCCCCGAAGTCCAGCCCGATGAACGCGGCCTGCAACGCCACGGCCACCGCGTCGACCGCCACGTCCTGGCCGATCACCGAGGACATCAGGCTCTGAGCGGCCTGGCTCATCACCGCGCGGTCGAGCTGGGACCACGGATCGACGCTGACGTTGAGCCGGTGCGCCTGCATCAGCCGGTCCGGGCGGCCGATCTCCACGCGGCGCAGCTGGGAGGTCCTCGCCAGCGCGTCCAGTTCCCAGCCGGCCATGCCGTCCGTCGCCCCGACGAGCGCCTCCACGTCGTGCCGGGTGGCGGACTCGTGCCCGCGGAAGTCCCGCCGCAGCAGCGACAGCCACAGCCTGCGTTCGGCCTGGTCCGGAGGGCCGATCTGGAGACTGGCGACCCGCGGGTCCTCCTGCCAGAACCAGCCGGGCAGCCGGGACAGATCGCCCACCGCGACCAGCATCGCGTTCCTGGCCCGGCCCCCGGAGGCGGCGGTGCTCGGCGCCACGGCGTCCGCCATCGCGGCGCGCAGCCGCAGATAGCCCTGGGCCGATGCCGGGTCGGCCACGGGCAGGGCGTGGTCGACGTCCTCGAAGACGAACGCGGTGGCGGCCGAGGACTGGGCGGCCAGCCGCCGTGCCTGCGCCGTCACGTCCTCCAGCGAGACCAGCCGGCGCGGAGGGCGCGGCCGCAGGAGCCCCGCCGCCGCGGACCGGCGGGCGGTGGACCGGCGGGTGCCGTCCGGGGGCGGGCCGTCGTCCCCGGGGCCGGCCGCCGCGCCGGAGCGGTTCACGTCCGCGGACACCGACGAGTCGCCGGAGGCGGCGGTTCCCGAGGCCGACCACTCACCGGACCGTTCCGGCGGGTCCGCGGGCGGCGGATCCGCGGGTGGCGCCTCCTCGGCGGCCGGCAGGCCGGCGACCAGCTCGTCGAACCGCTCGCGGTGGCCGGGCACCGGGAAGGTGAGCCCGTCCACCGGGTCCCACCAGCCCACCACCTCCGCGCCGCGCCCCACGAGCACGTTGACGATGAGTTCGCGGAACGGCGCCGGCCTGCCGTCGAACCACCAGCGGTCGCGGATCTGGCCGCTGACGACGACCTGGCGTCCGCGCTCCATCTCCCAGCCGAGCGACACGGCCCACAACGGCATCAGCGCGTGGGCCGGAGCTGGTCCCTCCGGAGCGGCGCCGTCCTTCCCGAGGTCGGGGCCCGTCACTGCCGCCGCTCCTGTTGGGCGCTCGGCAGAACTCGTCCGTCGCCACGCGGCGGCTTGCCCTCCCAGCGGAGTTCACCGGGTACGAAGCCGTCGTCGGCCATGGCCTCGTGCACCTGGTCGAGCAGGTCCTCCGTGCTGTCGCAGGCGACCTCGGTGCCGTCCGGTACGGCGGACACGTCGGCCTCGCCGTCCACGTGGTACGCCAGCACGGGAGCCCCGTCCGGCGCGCTCGCGATGGTGGTGGAGTAGAGGGCACCGTTGGACCGCGCGAAGCGCAGGAGCAGGCCCCGGTCCTCGTCGGCACCGCCGGTGAAGGTGAACCCCGCACCGGACATGGCGGTCTGGAGCGCCCGGGCGAGATGGGTGCGCCGTTCGTAGGCGAGCAGCAGTTCGTCCAGGGTGGCCTCGGCGCGGGGCAGGGCCTCCTCCAGTACGGCGACCGCGGCGAGCGCGTCGTCCGCCCGCTCGGCACCCAGGGCCCCGGTCACCGCCGTCAGTGCGGAGCGCAGCTCTTCCGCGAGGTCGGCATGGGCGAAGTCGACCGCGTCCCTGATCGCGTCGCGTACGGCGTCCGCGATGGTGTCGAGCCGGTCCGCGGCCTCCGCAAGGGACTCGCGGCGCAGCCCCTCCTCCTCGGCGGCGAGCCGGGACGCCTCCTTCTGCCGGGCCTCCAACTCCACCTCCCGGGCGGCTTCCCGGGCCGCTTCCCGCACGCGGTGCGCCGCCGTCTCCTCGGCGGCACCGGCGTGCTGGGCGAGCCGGTGCTCGATGGTGCCCCGCAGGGCCTCGAACCTGGCCGTGCGCCCCTCTGCGAGCGCCGTGCGCAGCTGATCCAGGAGGGTCGCGCAGCCGCGATGTCCCTCGGGGTCGTCCGCGGCCGCCTCCGGTCCCAGGTCCGCCAGCCGGAGTGCGAGCTCCTTCAACGCCTCCCGGGGATCGCCCCGGCCGTCGCGGTCGCCGGCGGCGGACCGCAGACGCACCGCACGGCCGCGCAGCCGCTCGATCTCCTCGTCCACGGAGGCGTCCGTGCCGTGCCGCAGTCGTTCGCGCAGCAGGTCCGTCTCCTCCCGGAGCCGTTCCGTGGCGTCTGCCGAACTGCCGCCCGTCTCAAGGGTGTTGATCAGTTCGTCGAGCTGGGTCAGCTTCTGCCCGGCGGCCCGGGCGCGTTCCATCTGTACGCCGGTGAGCCGCTTCTCGTCCTCGGCCCTGCGGGTCTCGGCCACTTCCGCCAGCCGGCGCCTGCGGGCATCCGCCCGTGCGGCCGCGAGGCGCTGTCGCGCCGCGGCCCGCTCCGCTTCACGGCGTCGGCGCTCGGCCTCCTGCCGGGCCCGGCGCAGCGCTTCCTCCTGCCGTCGGGCCGCACTGACCACGACGGTGCTGTACTTCGGTGATCCGCTCATCCGTCCCCCGGATTTCCCCCTGCGTGGCGACCGCCGCTTCTTGGGCGCCGACCACGTACCCCGCTGCTGTCAACTGCTCCTCGACGAAGGCGCGGAAGCCGGGAACAGCTGGGACTCCGGCCCAGGAGAACTGGCCGTCGTCGCCCACCGACACCTCGATGCCCGCCCCCGCGTCTGTGAGTGACGTCACGTGATGGTAGCGCTCAGTGAGTACGACAACACGCTGATTGGATGAACCGCGCCACAGCAGATCCCCGTGCCTGGCGGCCACATAGGGGCCGTCGACGAGGAGGTCGAGCCGGTCCAGCAGGGCGCGCTGGCCCGGCGCACCGCGCAGCAGCGCCTCGTGGCGGAACCCCGTGTACGCCATCGCCGTGAACCCGGGCCGCCGCTCGCGGACCGCGTCCAGCAGATCCGCGAGCGACTGGGCCTGACTGAAGGGCTCGCCCCCGGAGAAGGTGACGCCCTCCACGTCGGTCAGGCCCGTCAGCCAGGCGGCCACCTCGGCGACCCCGCGGACCTCGCCGCCCGCGAACGGGAGCGTCTCCGGCGCGACACAGCCCCGGCAGCGCAGCGGGCAGCCCTGCACCCAGATCACCGCCCGCAGGCCGGGGCCCAGCGTGCCGCAGCGGTCCAGGACACGGTTGACGGTCAACTCGCCCCGGCGGGACGCGTCCGCCATGCCGCCGCGTCCGGTGAGTACGTCGTCTCCAGGGTCGTGGACCGCGTTTCCTCCGTCCCCTTCGGCGCGCGTCGCCGGCAGGTGTCGCGCGGCTGCGCCGGAATCGAGGCCCGCGCCGGAATCGAGGCCCGCGCCGGAGTCGGGTTCCGCGTCGGAGTCGGGATCCGTGTCGGAATCGAGGTCCGCGCCGGGGCCGGGGTCTGCGTCGAGGTCGGAGTCCGTGTCGGGGCCGGGATCAGTGTCGAGGTCGGGATCCGCGCCGGAGTCGAGGTCCGCGCCGGAATCGGGATCCGCGCCGGAATCGAGGTCCGCGCCAGGGTCTGCGTCGAGGTCGGAGTCCGCGTCGGAGCCGGGATCCGAGTCGAGGTCGGGATCCGTGTCGGGGTCGGTCATGGTCGGCTCACCTCACTGTGTCCGGGGCGGGTGTCTGTCGCTCCCCAGCTGGAAGCGCCGCGCTGCTGCTGGTCGCACCAGGGGCACCAGGGCCGCTCCACCGTGTGGACGTGCCGGTGGTCGCGGTCGCAGACCGTCAGCCGGCCGGGGAGTGACTCCGCGCGCAGTCCCCGTGCCCAGGCGGCGGCGTCCGGCCGGGAGGCAGGGTCGCCGGCCCCGGAGCGGCCGAACACCTGGGCGAAGAGGTCCCTGAGCCCCCGGGGAAGCAGGTCCGCCGGGGGAGCGGTCCTCGGCAGGACCACCGAGTCGGGGTCCGTGATCCGGCACCGGCCGTTGCGCACGTTGTCGTCCAGCGAGAAGTACGGCCGGCCGTCGGCCGGGAGTCCGTGGAAGGGGTGCAGCCCGCCCATCAGCAACTGGTGGACCAGGACGGCGAGGACGAAGCAGTCGGAGGACCGGTCCGGCAGGACGTCGGAGTCGATGCCCTCGGGGGCGGTGTAGCCCGGCGACCGCATACGGCACGGGAAGGCCCGCCGGCCGTCGGCGAACTGAAGCGAGTCGATGTCCGCCAGCCCGGTCCGGCCCTCGGCGTCGGCCCAGAGGTTGTCCGGTTTGAGATCCCCGACCACATAGCCCTCGGCGTGCAGGTCCGCGAGGAGGTCCGCCAGCGAGGCGGCCGTCCGCAGGGCGTCGGCCCAGGTCATCTCCGGCAGGGACTCCCGGCGTGCCGTCGGCAGCAGCAGCCGTTCGAAGGGCAGGAACGCCTGGCGCATGTCCCGCATCAGATACCCGGTGACACCTCCGGACGTCGTCAGGGTCTCCAGCGGCCAGGCCAGCCGGCTCGGCGTTCCGCTCAGCAGCTTCACGGTCCGCGGCTCCCGCCCCTGCCGGACGAGGCTCTCCACGCGCAGCCGGTAGACGTCGGGCTCGGCCACCAGGGGCACGAGTTTCGCGACCAGCCCCGGCCGCTGCTCGACGGTGTACACCACGCCTTCCGAACCGCTGCCCACGACCTCGTCGAGCACCCACTCGCGCCCCGACGTGGACCAGGTACGGATCACCGCTGTCACCTCCCCCCGGTCCGCGTGCCGCGGCCCGTGAGAGCGCACAGCATCGTGAGGTCGTCACCGCTGCGTCCGGCCTCGGGGCTGGACAGCAGGGCGCGCAGCGGTTCCGCGTCACCGCCGTTGTCCCGCAGGGCGCTCGCCAGGCCGACGAAGAACCGGGCGGAGGGCAACGGCCCGGCCGCGGGCGGCAGTCCGTGCACGTCCGGGTGGTCCAGCGTCAGCGGCACGCAACCGTCGGTGGCCACCATGACACCGGTGAGATCCGGATCCCACAGGGCGAACGACCGCACGCGCATACGGGCCCCGGGCGAGGAGAGGAAGAGGGACGAGTGCCGTTCGTCAGGTGGCGGAAGCACCAGATGACAGCGTTCCCGTGTGCTGTCGCGGTCCATGGTCAGGACGGTGCCGAAGCAGTTGCCCACGCAGAGGAACGCGGCCCAGGGAGGTCGTACGACCGCCGCGGCCAGGGTCGCGGCGAACTCCCCGGCGTCGCGCGGGACATGGGCGCCGTCGGCCCCCTCGTCGTGCTCCGCCGCGGCGGGCAGGGCGAGGGCCGTACGCAGCCAGGTGTCCACGACCTCCTTCGCGCGGACGCTGATCCACTCGGTCCACACGGTGCCGTCCGTGTCGTCGCCCGGCAGCTCCCGGGCGAGCACCCGGCACGCGATGTCGACCGCCAGATGGGCGCCCAGGGCACTGCGGTCCCGGCTGCCGGCACCGTCGGCGACGGCCAGCACGACGCCCCCGCCGGCCTCGTCGCCCTCGCACCGGGCGGACTTCAGGGCGTCCTGGCAGCCGATTCCCGCGGCGAGATGGTCCGTGCCCTGCACCACGGCCCCCGACACGAACAGCCCGCGGCGCTCGTCCACTAGAGGTGCTGCTCCGAGAGATCGGCCATGGCCTTCTGAAGCGCGGCCTGCCGGGCGACCTCGCGGTGCACTTCCCCGGCCGTGCCGATCGAACTGACCCGGTCGGAACTGCGGAGCAGGAACTGGAGGATCTGGGTGAAGTCGAGGCCTTCCAGCATGAACGTCGCGTCGGGCGCGAGTACTTGGAGGAGCCGGCGGTCGGCGCCCTGGACGCCGATCGTGAGGAAGACGCAGCCGTCCGGGGGCGGGGCCGCCTCCGCCGTACGCAACCGGTCGGCGAGCGGGGCCAGTTCGGCGCTGTCCAGCGGCCGGCCCCGCTCGTCGCTCGGCGCGCCGTCGGTCACCAGCCAGATCAGCGGCCGCAGCACGGACAGGCGTCGGGCCTCCAGCGTCCTGCGGCGTTCCGCGGCGATCCGCAGGGCGACGTCCAGCGCGGGTTCCAGACAGGTGTAGCCCTCCGCGGTGAGCGGGGGAGGGGACAGCTTGTCCACCGGTACGAAGGCGCGGTCGGGGTCGGCCTGTTCCGCGGGGACGAGGGCGCGGGCACCGGCGTCGTACACCCGGACCCGCGAACCGAAGGTGATCAGACAGGTCTCCACCCGCGCCCGCAGCCTGGTCTGGGAGCGGACGCTCTCGAACAGGGTGGTCAGCGCCGCGTCGACCTCGGCGATACGGGGGTTCGACGCGGGGCGGGCCATGGAGCCCGAGGCGTCGAGGAGGATGACGACAGGCTGCCGTTCGTCGAGCCCGGACGCGAACCCGATGTCCGCGGTCATGCGGCACCCTGCTTCCCGGCGCTTCGCGGACCGTCGCCGGGGTCGGCTTCCGTCATGAGCAGGCGCCCCTGTCCGGAGTCGAAGGCGAGGCGCACCCGCAGGCCGGGTATCGCGTCCACGCCGGCCGGCAGGGCCCGCAGCAGGAGGCCGTCGACCAGGACGTACGCGTCCGGTGCGGGCCAGGTGACCACGCGTCCCATCGAGCCGTGGGCGCCCGACCATAACTCCGTCACGTGCTCCACCTCTCGCGGCACACACCGAACTGGTGGCCACCGAGTGTAGTCGGGAGGAAGCACGTTGTCGCAGGCTTCTCGCGTGAACGCACCTGTATCCGGCGTGCGTTGACGGCCACTCAGGACACGGACACCCGCGTGAACCGTCCCGCCACCCGCAGGTCCGCCTCGACGGCGGTCGCCGTCGCCGTCAGTTCGGGGAGGATGTCGCGGACGTACTCCTCGACCGTACGGCGGGCCACATGGGTCGCCGTGTTCAGGGCGGCGACCACCCGCCCCGTACGGTCCCGCACCGGAACCGCGATCGAGCGCAGCCCCGCCTCCAGCTCCTCGTCGACCAGGGCGTACCCCTGCGCACGGACCGTCTCCAGGGCCGCCGCCAGCGCCACCGGGTCGGTCAGCGTGTGCGGGGTCAGCGCGCGCAACGCGTGTTCCCTCGCCGGTGCGTCCGCCAGCAGCACCCGCCCCAGTGCCGTGGCGTACGCCGGGAACCGCGTGCCCACCGCGATGTTCACGCTCATCACCCGGCTCGTGGCGACCCGGGCCGTGTACTGGATCTCGTCGCCGACGAGGATCGCCAGGGACGCCGACTCGTGGATGCGGGAGGCGAGGGCGAAACGGCGGTCGCCGGACGTGGCGATCAGGCCCAGGTGCTCGTACGTGATCAACGCCCTGCGGGCCGTCGCCCGTGCCAGTCCCGTCGCCTGGGCGACCTCCGTCAGGGTCAGTTCGGCGCGGCCCTCGCCGAACGCCGTCAGGACGGTGAGGCCGCGGGCCAGGGACTCGACGAACTCCCGGCCCAGTTCCTGCTTGGACGCGCCCGTCCAGGTCGCGAGTCCGGAGGGGGCGGCGACGGACTCGTCCCGCGGAGCCGCGCGCGCGTCCTCCGCCAGATCCTCCTCCATCGTCCGTACCGCCGAACGCAGCCTGGGCAGAAGGGAGTTGCGCAGATCCTCCGCCGTGTGCCGGCTCGTGTGGCTCACGACGCTGGCCACGCACGCGATCGTGCCGGTACGCGGGTCCCGTACCGGCACGGACACCGCCACCAGCCCCGGTTCGATCAGCTGGTCGTCCAACGCCCAGCCGTCCTGGCGCACTTGTGCGGCCCACCGCTCGAAGTCGGGCCCGGGAGAGGCCCGTACGGGCACGGCCGGGAACCCGGCGTCCGTCGGGTCCGCCGCCCGCCGCTCGCGCCAGTGCCGCCAGTCCGCGTCCGTCCACTCCGACGCGAACAGCGGTCCTGGCGCGGTGCGTTCGGCCGGCAGCAGGTCGCCGATGCGGAAGCTGAGGGACATCGCGCGGCGGCGGGTCGCCTGGTGGATGAAGCGGATGCCGTCCCGGTCGGCGACCGCGAGCGACACCGACTCGTCCAGCTCGTCGGCGAGGGCGTCCGCGCGGGCGTCGAGGAGGGACGGCAGGCGCAGGGCGGCGAGGTAGGCGTTGCCCAGTTCCATGATCCGAGGCGTGAGAACCGCGTCCCGGCCGGCGAGACGGACGTACCCCATGCGCGCGAGCGTCGCGGTGATCCGGTCGACCGTGGAACGGGCGAGCCCGGTGGCCCGTTCGAGCCCGCTGAGGCTCAACACGCCGCCCGCCTCGGTCAGTTGACGCACCACCGCGACCCCACGGATCAACGGCGCGACCGCCTCGGCGGGCACGGCGGCGGTGCGGTCGTCCATCGTGGTGTCGCTGGGCATCGATTCTCCGGTACGGCGATCTCGGCAGCCCTACGGTAAGCCCGCGCCCGGTACGGCTACCGCGTCCCCGGCGCCGCTACCTCGTCCGCGTCACCGTCACCCGGTAGTCCCCCGCCGCGTCCGCCCCCGTGACCGCGACCCGGATCCCCCTCCCCGGGTCGTTGAAGCTCTCGCCCGCGGTGAACGGCGCGTCCGACAACTCGGCGTGCACGTTGGGGCTTCGGGTGCAGCCGCCGCTGTCCCGGTGGGCGTCGTACACCTTCACCGGGCCCATCCCCGTGTCCACGTCCGCTTCGACCTTGTAGATGAGGACGCCCGGGCGGCACACCGCCTCGTCGTTGCCCTCGCGGGTGCGCAGCTCCAGGGCGTAGCCCGTCCGCCGGGTGAGCGGGACGAAGACGAGCCGGGTGCCGTCGGTGCCGGGGCGTTCCAGCGGGGTCAGGGTGTACTCCGAAGTGCCCCTGGTCATCGCGCAGTTGACCTGGGACGGGTCCAGCCAGCCGAGTTTCCACTTGTGCCAGCCGAGGAAGTCGTTGTTGGCGCCCCAGTCCTCGCTCATGATGTCCCAGTGGCCGACCGCGCCCCCGCCCTCCTGGGTGTAGAGGTCGGGCAGGCCGAAGACGTGGCCGTTCTCGTGGGGGAGGACGCGGTAGCCGGTCTGGGCGTAGGAGCCGGAGCCGTCGTCCTGGCGGGAGTAGACGAAGGACGCGTTGGAGACCGGGACGCCGTCCGCGACCGGGGCCTCCGTGTTGCCGGCGAAGGTCACCGACAGGACCGTGTCCAGGGCGGACGGCCCGGCGTTCGGGGTGACCAGGACGTTCAGGAGGTCGTACTGGCGGAAGTCCACGGTCGGGTCCGCCGCGGCCACGATGTCCTGGACGAGCTGCCGGTACCCGGGGTCGAAGGGCGCGCCGCGCTCTATGCCGTAGGACCTGAAGGACTTGGGCATGCGCAGCCAGTGGGTGACCGGGGTCTCGGGGCGGTAGTCGAGGCGGCCGTAGGAGCTGGCGCTGAACCATTCCTGGGTCTTGGGGAAGAACTCGCGGTAGCGGTCCATGGCGGCGCCCTGGCCGGGGGCGTCGGAGAAGTCGACCATCAGGGTCAGGGCGTGGACCGTGCCGGTGGAGCGGGAGTAGCCGCCCGGGGTGGGGATGCCCTCGGACATCTGGATGTCGAGGGGGCCGTTGATCATGCAGGAGCCGAGTGCGGAGGTGCGGGCGAGCGCGACCGGGCCCGCCGCCGTCGTGGCGCCCGGGGTGAGGTGTCCGGTGCCGGCCGAGGTGCTGACCGCGAGGGTCAGGACGGTCACGGACGCGAGGGCGGCCACGCGGCGCGGGCGTATCCGACGGCTGGGCTGCATGCAGGGACCCTTCGCGCCAACGGCAGCCGCCGGTCTCCGGCTGCACCCTTTCGATCACCCTGTGTCGTGCGGTGCGAGGGCGCGCGCTGGAGGAGACCGACCGTGTGGTTCCGGAAGACGGGGGCTGAAGAAGGGTCCAAACGAGATGTGACCCAGGTCACACCAAATGTCTCGGTGAGTGGGAAATAACCGGGGATCGTTTCCCCGTTTAGCCATGTGTCCGAGCGAAACGGGGAGTCCTTCCCCGGATCGCCTCAGCAGTCCAGGACCTTCACCGTCCAAGACCTTCAGGAGTTCGCCGTGACGACCGCGATGACCCCCGTACAGCGAAAGGTGACCCGGCCGCGCGCCGACGCTTTGCGCAACCGGGAGCGGATCGTCACCGCCGCCCGCGAGATGTTCGTCGAGTTCGGCCCCGATGTGCCGCTCGACGAGATCGCCCGCCGGGCGGGCGTCGGCAACGCCACGCTCTACCGCAACTTCCCGGACCGTGACGCCCTCATCCGCGAGGTCGTGGTCTCGGTCATGGACCGTACGGCGGAGGCCGCCGAACAGGCGCTCAACGAGACCGGCGACGCCTTTGCCGCTCTGGAGCGGTTCGTGCACGTCTCCGCGGACGAGCGGATCAGCGCGCTCTGCCCGATGATCTCCAGCACCTTCGACCAGTTCCACCCGGACCTGGAAGCCGCCCGCGAGCGGGTCGAGGAGCTCATCGACGAGGTCATGGAACGGGCCAGGAGGGCCGGGCAGCTCCGGTCCGACGTGGGCGTCGGCGATCTGATGGTCGCCGTGGCCCAGCTCAGCCGGCCCCCGGCCGGCACCGGCTGCCTCAGCGCCGACCGCTTCGTACACCGACACCTGCAGCTGTTCCTGGACGGACTGCGGGCCCCGGCCCGCTCGGTCCTGCCCGGCACCGCCGCGACCATGGAGGATCTCCGGCAGCACTGACCGATTAGTTCAGCGCTTCACCTCAGTCCCAACTCCGACACCAAGCTCCCGGCAGGCGCCGACGAACCGGCGACAAGCCGTCCCCGAAGACGTCCTTTTTCCGTCACGAAGTCCCGAAGTGGGTACCACCATGTCTGAAACAGCTCGAAGCGCCCCAGGCGCTCTCGACAAGGCCTCCGAGGCCGCCGAGCACGAAGCCCATTCCAACCGCTGGAAGGCGCTCGCGTTCATCGCGCTCGCCCAGCTGATGGTCGTGCTGGACGCGACCATCGTGAACATCGCCCTCCCGTCGGCCCAGACCGACCTGGGCATCTCCGACGGCAACCGGCAGTGGGTCGTCACGGCCTACGCCCTCGCCTTCGGTGGTCTGCTGCTCTTCGGCGGCCGCATAGCCGACCTGTGGGGCCGCAAGCGCGCCTTCGTCGTCGGTCTGACCGGCTTCGCCGCCGCGTCCGCGCTCGGCGGTGTCGCCACCACCGGCGCGATGATGTTCGGCGCCCGTGCCCTCCAGGGCGCGTTCGGTGCCCTGCTCGCGCCCGCCGCGCTCTCCCTGCTCGCCGTGATGTTCACGGACGCCAAGGAGCGTGCCAAGGCGTTCGGCATTTACGGCGCGATCGCCGGTGGCGGCGGCGCCGTCGGCTTCATCCTCGGCGGTGTGCTGACCGAGTACCTGGACTGGCGCTGGACGTTCTTCGTGAACATCCCGTTCGCGATCGTCGCCGCGCTCGGCGCGTACTTCGTCATCCGCGAGCCGGAGGGCGGCCGCAACCGCAACCCGCTCGACATCCCGGGCGTGCTCCTGTCCACCCTCGGCCTGGTCTCGCTCGTCTACGGCTTCACCCGCGCCGAGTCCAACGGCTGGGGCGACTCCTCCACCATCGCGCTCTTCGTCGCGTCGGCGGTCCTGCTGGTCTCGTTCGTCATCGTCGAGTCCAGGGTCAAGGCCCCGCTGCTGCCCCTGCGCGTGATCACCGACCGCAACCGCGGCGGTATCTACCTCTCGCTCGGCATCGCCATCATCGCGATGTTCGGCACGTTCCTCTTCCTCACCTACTACCTCCAGGTCGTGAAGGGCTTCTCGCCCATCAAGACCGGCTTCGCCTTCATGCCGATGATCGTCGGCATGATGGTCGGCTCGACCCAGATCGGCACCCGGCTGATGACCCGCCTGCCGGCCCGTCTCCTGATGGGCCCCGGCTTCCTGGTCGCCGCGGTCGGCATGCTCCTGATGACGCAGCTGGAGATCGGCTCGTCGTACGCCTCGATCATCCTGCCCGCGATGCTGCTGCTCGGTCTCGGCATGGGTACGGCGTTCATGCCGGCCATGTCCCTGGCCACCCTGGGCGTCGAGCCCCGGGACGCGGGTGTCGCCTCCGCGATGGTCAACACCTCGCAGCAGGTGGGCGGCGCGATCGGTACGGCCCTGCTGAACACGATCGCCGCGTCCGCGACGACCGCGTACATCAAGGACCACATCGCCTCGGCCGGTACCTCCAAGACCCAGCAGCAGCTGGTCGCCTTGCAGGGCCAGGTGCACGGCTACACCAACGCCATCTGGTTCGCGGTCGGCATGCTGGTCGCGGCCGCGGTGATCGTCGGGGTCCTCGTCAACGCCGGCAAGCAGGGTTCCGACCCGGCCGCCGTCTCCGGTGACGACATCGAGGACGAGTTCAAGATCCCGGTCGTCGCCCACTGACGACGCCCGGCCCGGTCGTACCCCCTTCGCACCATCCGTACGTACGGGGAAGGGGACGCCCCGTACGTACGACTCCCAGGAACTGCCCTGGTTCTCGCCTGAGTTGAGCGGCTCAGCGGAGCCAGGGCAGGTCCGCACCCGCTTCGTTCGGCTGAAGTCCCTCGGCGACGATCTCCATGATCTCGCCGAGGGACTTCTGCTGTTCCGGCGTCAGCCGCTCGAACAACGCCTGCCGTACGGCGGTCACATGGCCCGGCGCGGTCCGGCTGAGCACGCCGTAGCCCTCGTCGGTCAGCACCGCGAACTGGCCGCGCTTGTCGGAGGGGCAGTCCTCGCGGCGCACCCACCCGTTCTTCTCCAGGCGCGCGATCGCGTGCGAGAGCCGGGAGCGGGTGATCTTCGCGTTCATGGCCAGCTCGGTCATCCGCAGCCGGCGGCGCGGGGCCTCGGCGAGCTGCACGAGCAGGCCGTAGTAGATGTGCGGCATGCCCGCGTCGCGCTGGAGCTGGCGGTCCAGATGGTCCTCCAGGAGGGTGCTGGCGTGCATGTAGAAACGCCAGACGCGCTGCTCCTCGGCAGTGAGCCAGCGGGGTTCGTCGGAGGGTGCCGGTTCGCCGGCGAGTGCGGGTGCCGTGTTCATGCACTCCACTGTACGAGAGCCCTCCTTGAACGTTAAACAAATGGGGCGTAAGCTCGTGACGAGAAGTTTGAGAGTTCAAGCATCGAGTTCGATCAAGGTTCGACCCTGGGGAGTGACCGTCATGTCCACCGCCGCACCGGAGCGCATGCCCGCCCTCTATCTCAGCCACGGCGCGCCGCCCCTCGCGGACGACCCGATCTGGCCCGGCGAACTCGCCGCCTGGTCCGCCGACCTCCCCCGCCCCAAGGCGATCCTCATGGTCTCCGCCCACTGGGAGGAGGCCCCCCTCGCCCTCGGCGCCACCGACCGGGTCCCCCTCGTCTACGACTTCTGGGGCTTCCCCGAGCACTACTACCAGGTCCGCTACGACGCCCCGGGCGCCCCCGAACTCGCCGAGTCCGTCCGGAAGTTGCTGCGCGCCCCGGGCATCCCCGTGCAGGACGTCCCGGACCGCGGCCTCGACCACGGGGCGTACGTCCCGCTCGTCGAGATGTTCCCGGCCGCCGACATCCCGGTCCTCCAGGTCTCGATGCCGACCCTCGACCCCGCGAAGCTGATGGACATCGGCCGCAAGCTCGCCCCGCTGCGCGACGAGGGCGTCCTGATCGTCGGCTCCGGCTTCTTCACCCACAACCTCGCCGCACTGCGCCACACCGGCGGGGGAGTGCCCACCTGGTCCTCCGAGTTCGACGACTGGGGCCGGCACGCGCTGGAGGCCCGCGACTGGGACGGCCTGCTGGACTTCCTCCACAAGGCCCCGGCCGGGCGCTACGCCCATCCGCGCACCGAGCACTTCGCCCCGCTGTTCGTCGCCATGGGCGCGGCGGAGGCGGCCGGTGAGCTGGACGCGCGCGAGTCCGTGAACCCGTCCGTGATCGACGGGTTCTGGATGGGGATGGCGAAGCGGTCGGTGCAGTTCGGCTGAGGCCGATCCCGGCGAGAAAGGCCCTTCCCTTCGGGAAGGGCTACAACTCCTTCTCGTGCCAGGCGACATCCCAGTAGCGGCCGAATTTGCGGCCCACTTCCCGGTGGGTGCCGATGTACCGGAACCCGAAGCGTTCATGCAGCCGCGTGGACGCTTCGTTGGGCTGTGCGATGCCCGCGTACGCCCGGTGCACGTCCTCGTCCGCCAGCGCCTCGAACAGCGCCTTGTAGAGCAGCGTTCCGATGCCGCGGCCGCCCGCATCTGGGGCGAGGTAGACCGTGACCTCGACGGAGGTCGAGTAGGCGGGCTTCACCCGGTAAGGGCTGGATGTGGCGTAGCCGAGGATTCGCTGTGAGTTCCCTTGGAAGGTCCCGTCCACGGCAACCTTCAGGCGGTATGGCCCGTCTTCAGGGTGGGAGAGCAGCCAAGGGCGGCGCTCCTCCGGCGTGAAGGGGAGGGTGTCGAAAGTGATCGGCGTCTCGCGTACGTAGTGGTTGTAGATGTCCGTGAGGGCGTCGAGGTCGCTCTCGACTCCTGGCCTGACCTGCACCTCTGTATGTTCCGACAGCATCGTTACCCCCTTGTGGCCGGACAGGGTACTGCAAGATCAGAAAAATAGGGGAGCGGGTTGGGAATTCTGTCCGGATTCCAGTCGTTGTTTCCATCAGATGCAGGGCACACGAGAAGAGTGCCAGGGCATCGAGTAAAGAAACTGACGAACACCTGCTGACCTCACCATCGCAAGGGAGCACGCATGGCAACCCGTGCCGTCGCCCGTCGTAAGTCCGCCTCCGGCGAGACCTCCGGCGTGGCGCGCAGTGTTCGCGCCCATGGCGGCGAGATCGCCGACCGCGACCTGGTCGGCATGTATCTCGACGAAATCGCGCGCACACCGCTGCTCGACGCCGCCAAGGAAGTCGAGCTTTCGCAGACCATCGAAGCGGGCGTGTTCGCGCGCCAGGTCCTCGACGGCGAGGAGGAGTCCCAGGCGGACGCCACCCGCGCCGAGCTGGAGGCCCTGGTCGCCGAAGGGGAGCGTGCCAAGGACATCTTCATCCGTTCCAACCTCCGCCTGGTCGTGGCCGTGGCCCGCCGTTACCCCCGTAGCGGCCTGCCCCTGCTCGACCTGATCCAGGAGGGCAACGCGGGCCTGGTGCGCGCGGTCGAGAAGTTCGACTACCGCAAGGGCTTCAAGTTCTCGACGTACGCGACCTGGTGGATCCGCCAGGCCATCACCCGCTCCATCGCCGACCAGTCCCGGACCATCCGGCTGCCCGTCCACCTCGTGGAGGAGCTGGGCCGGATCCGCCGGGTGCAGCGCGAGTTCAACCGCAAGAACGGGCGGGAGCCCGAACATGCGGAGATCGCCGCCGAGTTGGAGTCGACCCCGGAGCGCGTGACGAACGTCCTGGACTGGGCGCGCGACCCGGTCTCGCTGAACATGTCGGTGGACGACGACGGCGACACGCAGTTCGGCGACCTCCTGGAGGACACCTCCGCGGTCTCGCCCGAGCAGTCCGTCATGACCCTGCTGCGCAGCGAGGAACTGGACGACCTGATCGGCCGCCTCGACCAGCGCACGGCCTCCATCATCAAGATGCGGTACGGCATGGAGGACGGCCGGGAGCGCACGCTCACCGAGGTCGGCAAGGAGCACGGCCTGACGCGCGAGCGCATCCGCCAGATCGAGAAGCACGCACTGCTGGAACTGAAGAAGCTGGCCAGCCAGACCGGCTTCGACGCGGCGGCCTGAGCGGTCGTGAGCGCGGCTGGAGCTGTGCCGGTGGCGTGAGTCCCCGGCCTCCGGCCCGATGGACGCGGGGGCGCGTACGAATTCGGTACGCGCCGGACCGCGTACGCCCGGTGGCGGGAGGCCGCGCGAACATGGCTGTGTAACGCCGCTTCAACCTGCTGGGCCCTGGGAACAAGACTTCAGGGCCCAGGAGTTCGGGTCGCACCGGCGGCAGCAGATACAGGGCCGCGGCCCGGAACGCCGGGATCAAGGCCGCGAACAGGCCCACGAACGCGGAGCCGATGAAGACCGCGATGATCGTGCCCCAGGGAATCTCCAGGACCTTCAGCCCCTCCAGGGCGAGCAGCTGCTGGGCGGTCGCGCCCCAGCCCATCCCGAGGCCCAGGCCGAGCAGTGCTCCGAAGAGGGCGATCACGACCGACTCCATGCGGATCATCCGGCGGAGCTGGCGGCGGGACATGCCGATCGCTCGCATGAGGCCGATCTCCCTGGTCCGCTCGACGACCGACAGGGCGAGGGTGTTCACGACACCCAGGACCGCGACGATGATCGCGAGGGCGAGAAGGCCGTAGACCATGTTCAGGAGCTGGCCGATCTGGTCCTTCAGTTCCTGCTTGTAGTCGGTCTGGTCGCGCACCTGGTACTGCGGGTACGGCTCCATGGCCTTCTTCAGGGCCGCGTACGCCTGCTTCTCCTGGCCGTCCTTGGCCTTGGCGAACATGATCTCGTTCGGCGGGACCTTGTTGGCCGGGAGGTACTTCTGCATGGTCGCGATGCTGGTGTAGCGCGCGCCCTTGTCGATGGCGACGTCGTCGTCCGTGATGGCCGCGACCTTGAGCTTCGCCGTCGAGCCGCCCTTGAAGGCGACGCTGATCGTGTCGCCGACGTGGACACCGTGCTTCTTGGCGTAGTCGGAGCCGACCGACATCGAGTTGGTGCCGTAGGCGGCGGACAGTTCGCCGGCCGTGGTGACGCGGCGGAGGTCCTGGGCGTAGGACGGGTCGGCGGCGGTGAGGCCGTCGGTGTCCTTCTGGCCGTCTGGCGAGGTGAGGGTGACGTCGAGGTCCTTGTAGCGGGTGACGTGGACGAGGTCCGGCGACTGTTCCATCGCCTTCTCCGCCTGCGGCACGATCCGCTGGTTGCCCTGGACGATGAAGTCGGCGCCCACGGACTTGTCGAGTTCGCTCGTCGCCGAGGCGACCATCGAGGAGCCGACCACCGACAGGCAGGCGACCAGCGCGAGGCCGATCATCAGGGCCGCACCCGTAGCACCCGTACGCCTGGGGTTGCGGAGCGCGTTGCGTTCGGCCAGGCGCCCCACCGGTCCGAAGGCCCGCAGGAGTACGACGCTGATAACCCGTACGACCCCGTTGGCCAGCAGCGGGCCGATGATGACGAAGCCGATCAGGGAGAACACGACGCCCATGCCGAGGACCAGCGAACCGTCGGTCGCCTTCTTGGCGGTGGCCGCCCCGATCAGGGCGGCGATGCCGATGCCCGTCAGGATCAGGCCGAGCAGGCCGCGCACCCAGCCCGCCTTGCCGTCGGCCGGTGTACCGGCGTCGCGCAGTGCGGCCATCGGGGAGACCTTGCCGGCGCGGCGGGCCGGGAGGTAGGCGGCGAGGATGGTGACGATCACGCCGAGGAGCAGGCCGAGCACCGGGGTGGTCCACTTCACCGTCAGGTCCCGGGTCGACAGGTCCATGCCCGCCGCGCTCATCAGCTTCATGAGGCCTACGGCGATGCCGACACCGGCGCCGACCCCGAGGATCGAGCCGACGATCCCGAGCAGGGTCGCCTCCACCAGCACCGAGCGGTTGACCTGCCCGCGGGAGGAGCCGATCGCCCGCATCAGGCCGATCTCGCGAGTCCGTTGGGCGACCAGCATCGAGAAGGTGTTGATGATCAGGAAGATGCCCACCAGGAACGCGATCCCGGCGAAGCCGAGCATGGCGTACTTGATGACGTTCATGAACTGGCCGACGCCCTTGCGGTTCTCGTCGGCGTTCTCCTTGGCCGTCTGGATCTTGTACGTCCCCGACGACGCGAGGGTCTGTCCCACGTTCTGCTTGAGCTGACTGTCCGTCACACCGCTCGCGGCGGTCACGCCGAGCTGGGTGAACCGGCCGGTGGCGCCCAGGAGTTCGCGCTGCGCGGTGGCGGTGTCGAAGTAGACGACGGCCGCACCGGGGTTGGTCACCTTGAAGGTGGCGATGCCGACGATCCTCGCGGTGAAGTCACCGGTCTGCGAGATGGTGCGCAGCGAGTCGCCCATCTTGAGGTGGTGCTTGTCGGCGGTGTCGGCGTCGACCATGACCTCGGTCGGGCCGCGCGGGGCGTGGCCCGAGGTGATCTCCATCGAACGCAGGTCGTTCTTCGTCCAGTTGCCCGCGATGGTGGGCGCGCCGGTCGAGGACCCCATGTTCTTGTTGGCGCTGTTCACGACGGTCACGTTCATCGAACTGACGGCGCCCTCAACGGACTTGACGCCCTGGGCCTTCGCCACCTGCGCGACCGTGGAGGCCGGCAGCGACTCGGGCAGTCCGTTCTGCGGGGTGCTGCCGTCGCTCTTGGCCGCCTTCGGCAGGACCGTCACGTCGGACGCGGTGGCCGCGAAGAGCTTGTCGAACGTCGTGTTCATCGTGTCCGTGAACACCAGCGTGCCGCACACGAACGCCACCGACAGCAGCACGGCTATCGCGGAGAGCGCCATCCGCCCTTTGTGCGCGAAGAAGTTGCGCCGGGAGGTCTTCATGACGGTCATGACGTACGCCCCCGCGCGTCGAAGTCCTTCATGCGGTCGAGGACGGCGTCCGCGGTCGGCTTGAACATCTCGTCGACGATCCGGCCGTCCGCGAGGTAGAGGACGCGGTCCGCGTACGACGCGGCCACCGGGTCGTGGGTGACCATGACGATGGTCTGGCCGAGGTCGTCCACGGAGCGGCGCAGGAAGCCCAACACCTCTGCTCCAGCACGGGAGTCGAGGTTTCCGGTCGGCTCGTCACCGAAGATGATCTCGGGGCGGGCCGCCAACGCCCTTGCCACGGCGACGCGTTGCTGCTGGCCGCCGGAGAGCTGGTTGGGCCGGTGCTTGAGCCGGCTGGAGAGTCCGACCGTCTCCACGACCTGCTCCAGCCAGCCCTTGTCGGGCTTGCGGCCGGCTATGTCCATGGGGAGGGTGATGTTCTCGAGCGCGTTCAGCGTCGGCAGCAGGTTGTACGCCTGGAAGATGAAGCCGATCCGGTCCCGGCGCAGCTGCGTGAGCCTCTTGTCCTTGAGGCCGGTGATCTCGGTCTCGTCCAGGTAGATCTGCCCGGAGGTCACGGTGTCGAGCCCGGCGAGGCAGTGCATGAGCGTGGACTTGCCGGACCCCGAGGGGCCCATGATCGCGGTGAACTGGCCGCGGGCGATGTCCACGTCGACATGGTCGAGGGCGACGACGCGGGTCTCCCCGGCCCCGTACGCCTTGACGACCTGCCGCGCTCGCGCGGCAACGGCCGTACGCCCTCCAGTGCCCCCGTGCCTGGGAATGGTCACAGCCGATGTCACGGTATGTCTCCTAAGTCGGTCAGCAAATGAGCGTGCTGGTGTCCGGTCGATGCGGTTCAAGTGGTTACGTCGATGAGTCTGGCGGTGGGAGGGGGTCCGGCGCGCTGGTGCTCAGCGCAGTCTTTCCCGGGGGAAAACCCCACCCTCCTGGGTTCGGCCTGCCGCCCCCCAGCGGCATAAAGCCAGGTTAAGGACGCCCCCGGGTCCTTCTCCTCCTCCGCCGGTACGAACCGCCCCCGGGCCGTAGTACGGAGAGACCCTTAGGGGGTCTCCACCGCCGGGTGGAGTCGATCTCGGGGTTCGGTCCACCCACCGGCCCGCTCAGGTTCCGCCCTCCCGCTACGTGAGGGTCAAGTGGGAAGCTGGTGCGCGGCAGATAGATGCAAGGGGAAAGGAATCCTGTGGACCAGGGGGACAGGGACAGCGACACCGAGATACGCCCCGAGGCGGCCGAACAGCCCACGCCGGCGCCTCCCGACCAACCCGCGCCGACGCCTCCCGCACAACTCACGCCGGCCCCTCCCGACCGGCGCCGGAAAGCCGTCGTCGCGGCTCTCATGCTCGCGATGGCACTGGCCGCCCTCGACTCCACCATCGTCTCGACCGCCGTACCGCAGATCGTCGGTGACCTCGGCGGCTTCTCCGTCTTCTCCTGGCTGTTCTCCGGCTATCTGCTGGCCGTGACGGTCACCCTGCCCGTCTACGGCAAGCTCTCCGACACCTTCGGCCGCAAGCCGGTGCTGATCACGGGCGCGGTGGTCTTCCTCGCCGGTTCGCTGCTGTGCTCGGTGGCCTGGAGCATGGGCGCGCTGATCGCGTTCCGGGTCGTACAGGGCCTGGGCGGCGGGGCGTTGCAGGGCACCGTGCAGACGCTCGCCGCCGATCTGTACCCGCTGAAGGAGCGACCGAAGATCCAGTCGAAGCTGTCCACGGTGTGGGCCGTGTCGGCGGTCGCGGGCCCGGGAGTCGGCGGGTTGCTCGCCGCATACGCGGGCTGGCGCTGGATCTTCCTCGTCAACCTCCCTGTCGGGGCGGTGGCGTTGTGGCTGATCGTCCGCCACCTCCACGAACCGCGACGCACCCGCACCTCCCGCCCCCGCGTCGACTGGGCGGGCGCGCTGGCCGTGTTCGCCTGCGGAGGCGTGCTGATCACGGCGCTGGTCCAGGGCGGGGTCGCGTGGGACTGGCTGTCGGCACCCTCAATGGCCTTGTTCGGTACGGGACTTGCCCTGGCCGGACTGGTGGTCGCGATCGAACGCCGGGCGGCGGAACCGATCATCCCCGGGTGGGTGTGGCGGCGCCGTACGATCGCGGCGGTCAACCTGGCCCTGGGCGCACTGGGGTTGCTGATGGTGGCGCCGAGCGTGTTCCTGCCGACGTACGCGCAGTCGGTGCTCGGACTGGCACCCGTGGCGGCCGGATTCGTGCTGTCCGTCTGGACGTTGAGCTGGCCGGTGTCGGCCGCGCTGAGTCAGCACGTGTACCGGCGGATCGGTTTCCGCAACACGGCGATGCTCGGGATCGGGGCGGCGACGCTGATCCTGTTCGCGTTCCCGTTCCTGCCGTATCCGGGCGCGGCCTGGCAGCCGATGGCGCTGATGCTGCTGCTCGGTGCGGCCCTCGGGCTCTTCCAACTCCCGCTGATCGTCGGGGTGCAGTCGACCGTCGGGTGGGAGGAGCGGGGCGTGACGACCGCGTCCGTGCTGTTCTGCCGCCAGACCGGCCAGACGATCGGCGCGTCCGTCTTCGGGGCCGTGGCCAACGGGGTGCTGGCGTCCCGGCTCGGTGGCGCCGGCGACCTGGACTCGGTGACGCGGGGCCTCGACGCGGGCGCGGTCCCCGAGGCGACCCGGCGGGCGATCGCGGACGCGGTGCACGCGGTGTACATCGGCGCGGGCTGCGCGGCGGCGGTGGCGTTCGTGGTGCTGCTGGTGCTGGCGCCCCGGCGGTTCCCGGTCCTCAAGGAGCAGTGAGGAGCGCGCAGTTCAGGAGACGGTGGCGGCGGGCGGTGTCCAACGGCGGTTGCGGGACACCGAGTTGGGGACGCCGTAGTCCTTCTTGAGCTGTTCGGGGATGGCGTAGTGCATGACGCGGCCGCGGGTGAGGGAGGACAGTTCCAGGACGGTGGTGAGGTGACCGAGGCGGTCCAACGCCCAGGCGCCGAGCGGGGAGTGGTCCTCGATGGTCTCCAGGACGCCGAGGAGATGGGGCACGGCCTTGACGACGGTGTCCCACGGGGTGCGCGGCACCTGGAGCCAGTCGGCGCAGGTGTCGCCGACGAGGTGGCGGATGAGGGCGGAGACGATCGGGTCGAAGAAGGTGCCGGGGACGACTTCCTCGTAGAGGTCGATGAGTTGGCGGGTCAGATGCGCGCCCTCCTCGGACGGGCCCATGTGCCGGACCATGTACAGGTCGAGGAACTGGCGTGCTTCCTCAAGGGACTTGGGTACGGCGTCCTGGTCGACGCCGAGCATGGCGCCGACCACGCGCCAGGCGTAGTAGTAGGCCTCCGCGCCCTCCGTCGACATGTGGATGCCGAGCCGGTGCAGGCTGTCCAGGACGAGCATCGAGAAGAACATCTGCCCGCCGATCATGTCCTCCTGGCAGATCGGCGTCCCCAACTCGCCTGTGTCCCAACGGTTCTCGCGGACGAGGTGATGGCGGATGGAGGCGTGCAGGAGGCGGACCTTCTGCACGGCGGGAATGAAGCGACTGCCGGCCTCGAACGCGTCGGGCCGCATCAGGTAGACGGTGAACTGGCCGGTCTCCGCCATGCGTTTGGAGGGGTACTTCAGCCCGTGGCTGGCCGACAGGAGTTTCGCCACCGGCGGGACGACGTAGCAGGCGGGCATGGAGGCGAAGGACAGGGCGGTCGAGATGTGCACGTTGTTGTCGATGAAGAACAGCCGGGCCTTCTCCATCTCGCCCCAGTCGACCCAACTCGGCGGCGCGCTCGTGGCGTTGAGGTACTCCAGGGCTACGGCGGGCAGGCCGTCCGGCAGCGGGGCGCCCGCTACGGAGACGTAGCGCATGAGGGTGTTGAACTTGCCCACCTCCCCGCGGTCGAAGAGTGCGGCGACGGTGGCGTCGGCGAGTTCGTCACCGGCCAGGCGCAGGCCGTCCATCGAGGTCTCGGTGTAAGTCACGGTGGACTCCTCGTCGTTCGCGGGTCAGGACGTTCGCGGGTCAGGAGAGGCGGACCGTCGCCGAGTGGGCCAGCGCGGTCAGCGCGGCCTCGGCGGGGGCGGGGACATCCAGTTCGTGGAGGGCGTCGAGCGCTTCCTCCACGCGGGCGGTGATCATGCCCTCGACGCGGTCGGGTGCCTTCAGCCGACGCATCGTCTCGCGCACCGTGTCCAACTCGGCCCCGTCCAGGCCCCGTTGACCCATGAGCGCGCGGAGCCGCTCCCGGTCCTCGGCACCGGCGGTGCGCCAGGTCTCCGCGAGGAGGGCGGTGGGCCGGTGGCCGCGCACGTCGTCGGCGTTGGCCTTGCCGGTGTGTTCCGGGTCCCCGAACAGGCCGAGGACGTCGTCCCGCAACTGGAAGGCCTCGCCCAGCGGCAGTCCGTACGCCGAGTAGCCCTCACGCAGCCGCCCGCCGGCCCCGGCTAGTGCCCCGCCGATCAACAGGGGCTGTTCCACGGTGTACTTGGCGGTCTTGTACCGGATCACCTTCAGGGACGCGGCGGTGTCCGGCTCGGCCCCGGTCCGCAGGATCTCCAGGCACTCGCCCGCGATCAACTCCCTTGCCAGCACGGCCCACAGCGGGCGGGCCCGGGCGAGATACGCCGCCGGCAGACCGCTGGTGGTGAACAACTGCCCTGCCATGCCCATCAGTAGATCGCCCACCAGCATGGCGAGGGACCTGGCGGCCGCGACGGCCCGCGGGCGGCGGCGTACGGCGGCGCGCAGCGCGATGTGGGCGGTGGGGCGGCCGTGCCGCAGCGGGCTGTCGTCGATGAGGTCGTCGTGCACGACCGCCGCCGCGTGCACCAGTTCCATGGAGGCCGCCGCCCGCACCAGCGCGTCGCTGTCGGGCTGCCCCACCGCGCGCCAGCCCCAGTAACAGAACGCCGCCCGCAGCCGTTTGCCGTCCACGACCGCGGCCTCCAGCTGCCCGGCGACCGGCTCCAGCGCCGGGTCGATCTCCGCGAACCGCTCGGCCTCCTCGGCCACGAACCCCTGGAGCACCCGGTCGACGCGGGCCTTGAAAGCGGCCGGCTCCCAGCGCTCAGACACCATCGGCGGCGGCCTGCCGGGCGAGGGCGTGCCGGGCCAGGGTCTCCAGATGGGCCGGGGGTACGGCGGTGTACCGGTCGAGCACCAGCCGCCCGCGCGCCGCCAGTTCACGCTCGGCGTCCGCCGCCAGCTCCACGGCGTCCGACCGGCGCAGCAGCCCCTGTACGACCCCCAGCGTCGAGCCCACCACCGACCCCACAGCCGACCCCACCGTGCTCACCGCCAGATCCGCCAACCCGGCCACGAGCAGCACGGCCCGCTCGTCCAGACCCTCATGACCCTCGTGCCGTTCAGCCGCTCGCGTCATGCCACTCCCACCCGTAGTACTTCCGGGCGACACCGATCACCCGCCCTGCTGTCAGGATCGCGACAGCCCGGGCACCCGAGAGGAGAAACTCACGATCGAGTGATCACTTCGCTCGGCCGTACGGACAACACCCAGGTCAGCGTCCGATCGACGCGACAAACACCCACCGACCGCCTCCCGGCCGCCCAGTTCGGCGAAAACCACCCACATCCCCCAACCGGCGAGTAACGTGCGTGACCCGCGCCGCCCAACTCCCTGCGGTCCGCCGCCACGGACCCGAGCCACGCAAGGAGCACGGGATGTCCTACGACCCGTACCCTCCGCATGATTCGTACCGCCCGGACGATGTGCGTCCGTCATCCGACCCGTACACCCCGCACGACCCCGAGACCGTCCCGTACACCCCGTACGACCCGGACTCCATCCCCTACACCCC
>NZ_JBLTJC010000131.1:0-26248 GCF_048158785.1 Streptomyces colwelliae
TTGCCGTACGGCTGTTGCTGCTGTGGCTGGTACGTCTGCTGGGGCGTCATCCGAGTCGTCAACTCCCGTGGCCTCGGCGCCGTCTTTCCGCCGCGGGGTGATGGCGGCCGATGAGTTCACCCAGATCGCCAACACGCTGTTCCGCGACACCCGGTTGTCCTTCAAGGCCAAGGGCCTGTTCGGACTGCTCCGGCGCGACCAACAAGTACGTCACGGCCGCCGTGACGGGGCCAGGCTGCTCGCCGGGCAGGCCCCCACCGGCGCGGGCTACTTCTTCCCGCCGACGATCGTCGACGGCGCCGTGGACGGAGACGGCATCGTCGACGAGGAACAGTTCGGCCCGGTGCTCCCGGTCGTCCCCTACACGGACATCGAGGACGCGTTGGCCCGGGCCAACGGGACCACGTACGGTCTGTCGGGCTCGGTGTGGGGCACCGACACCGACCGGGCGTCCGCGGTGGCGGCGCGTCTGGAGTGCGGCACGGCCTGGGTCAACACCCATTTCGCGCTCGGACCCCACCAGCCCTTCGGCGGCCACAAGTGGAGCGGGGTGGGCACCGAGAACGGTGTGTGGGGCTACCACTCCTTCACCGACCTCCAGGTGCTGCACCGGGCGAAGGCCTGACGGGCCGCCACTGTGACGGCCCGTCCCGCGGACGTGCGGCGGGCCGGTCAGTCGGGCTGCCCGCCGACGTCCTTCGCTCCGGCCCGCATCCCGTCCGTGAGGAGCGTCAGGATGCGCTCGGCGCGCTCGGTCTCGGAGTACTGCGCGGCCCAGCCGATGGCCGCGGCGGCGGTGAAGAGATCCTCGGCGTCCATGTCCCGGCGTATCTCGCCGCTGGCCTGGGCCCGCTCCAGAAGCCGTGAGGCGGACTCGTGCATGGCCATGCACGAGCCGTGCAGTTCGGAGCGTACGTCGTGGAGGGCCGCCAGCACCGATCCGGGCAACCCGTGGAAGGTGCCGGAGCCGGCTGCGAACCTGTGCAGCCAAGCGGTGAGCGCCTCACCCGGGGAAGTCGCGGCCAGGGACTTGTCGGCGGCGTCGGCGAGCGTGTTGAGGCGGTCGCTGAGCACCGCCTGTACCAGTGCCTCACGGGTGGGGAAATGCCGGTAGAGGGTGGCGATCCCCACCCCGGCGCGCCGCGCGACATCCCGGAGGGAGGCGTCCAGTCCTTCCTCGGCCATGACGGTGCGGGCCACCGCGAGGAGGTTGTCCCGGTTGCGGCGGGCGTCGACGCGCATGCCGCCGCCCGCCTCGGTCCGAGCGGTTCGATCGGGCGGGCCCGCGGCATCGGCCGGGCCCGAGGTCGCGGCCTGTTGGTCACTCATGGCACCTCGCTCGGTTGAGATTCGGAGCGGCGCTCCGTATAGTCATCCGGAGCAGTGCTTCGTTTTTTCGGAGCAGTGCTCCCTATCCTACATAACCTCCTTGGTCGGCACTTAGGGAGATCGACTCATGTCAGCGGATAGCACTTCCAGCCCGCCGAGCGCGCCCGACACCGGACGGGAGCCCTTCTCCCCGGCACTGCGCAAAGTGATCGTGGTGACCACGCTCGGCGCGTTCATGACCTTCCTCGACTCCACCATCGTCAACGTGGCGCTCAAGACGCTGACGAGCGAGATGGACACCTCGCTGTCCACCATCCAGTGGCTGGTCACCGCCTACCTGCTGGCGATGGCGGCGGTCATCCCCATCAGCGGCTGGCTCGGCGCGCGGCTCGGTGCCAAGCGGGTCTTCATCGCCGCCATCACCGTGTTCACCCTCGCCTCCTTGGCCTGTGGCCTGGCCACCTCCATCGAGCAACTGATCGTCTTCCGTACCCTCCAGGGCATCGGAGGCATCGCCGTCCCGGTCAGCCAGGCGATCCTGGTCCGCGCGGCCGGACCCCGGCTGATGGCCCGGGTCATGAGCGTCAGCGGCATCCCGGTCATCATGGCGCCGGTGGTCGGCCCCACGGTCGGCGGCCTGCTGCTCCAGCATGTCGGCTGGGAATCGATCTTCCTGGTCAACATCCCGATCGGCATCCTCACCGTGCTGCTCGCCGTGAAGCTGCTGCCGGCCGACGTCGTCGCCCACCCCGGCAAACTCGACGTCCCCGGCCTCGTCACCATCGTCGCGGCGAGCGTCGGTATCACCTACGGGCTGTCCGAGATCGGCAACTCCGGCGACGCGGCCTCCGCCAAGGTGGTCGTCTCGATCGGCGCGGGCGTCCTGCTCCTGGCCGCCTTCGTCGTCTTCTCCCTCCGCAGCGCCAAACCGCTGCTGGACATCAGGCTGTTCAAGGACCGGCTCTACACCGCGGCCTCGCTCACCAACTTCTTCATGGGCGCGCTGAGCCTGGGCGCCGTCATCCTCATGCCGCTGTACTTCCAGACCGTCCGTGGGGAGGACGCGGTCAGCACCGGCCTGCTGCTGATTCCACAGGGAGTGGGCGTCGCGGTGGCGATGTGGCGGGTGGCCCGCTTCGTCGACAGGTTCGGCAGCGGCCCGGTCGCCCTGGCCGGCGGCCTGATCAGCATCGTCGCGACAGTCCCGTTCGTGGCCATCGGCGACGACACCTCGTACTGGTGGATCGGTGCCGCCATGGTGGTCCGCGGATTCGGTATCGGTACCTGTGCGATTCCTGCGGTCACCGCGGCGTACCGGGCGGTGTCGATGATGAAGATCCCGGACGCCACCGTGCAGCTCAACATGGGTCAGCGCATCGGCGGTTCGCTCGGCGCGGCCATCCTGGCCGTCGTGCTCCAGCGACAGCTCCAGGACGCCCGGACGCCGGCCGACCAGGCGAACGGCTTCGGCGTGGCCTTCTGGTGGACGCTGGGGATCGGCGTCGCGGCCACGCTCCCGGCGGTCCTCCTCGCCGTGGTCGAACGCCGCAGCGCGGCCGCCGCGGCGGCTCCGGCAGCCCCTGCGGGTTCCCTGAAGGAGGCCGGGCAGACCTGACCCGGCTCCCCTGACGGGGTATGCGGGCGGGCCGCTCACCATCCCCCGGGCGTCCGTCCGCATACCTCATGGCGGGCCCATGAGGGACGGACGCCCCGGCGCCGCTCCCCACGGGCCCGTCCTCAGCGCATGCCGCCCGCGCTCCGTCGCGTCATCGCCCACCGCCCGCCGTGAGGGGAGTTCCCGTGTCCGTGGCCAGGCTCTTCGCCGCCGGTTCCGTACCCGCGCAGCCCACTGTGCCGTCTGAGGAGTTCAAGTCCGCCTTCCGCGCCCATCCGGCCGGAGTCGTGGTGATCACGGTGCCGGGCTCCCCCCGCCCGGCCGGATTCACGGCGACGTCACTGGTGTCGCTGTCGCTCACCCCACCGCTGGTCTGCTTCTCGATCGCCGCCACCGCGTCCAGCTGGCCGGCCGTACGGGACGCGACGACCGCCGTGGCCCACCTGCTCGCGGCCGGCCAGGAGGACATCGCCCGGCGGTTCGCCACCAGTGGCATCGACCGCTTCGCGGCGCCGACCCGCCACAGCCTCCTGCCCGGCGGCGAGCCCTTGCTCGACGAGGTCGGCACCTGGCTGCTGCTGTCCCTGGAGAGCCTCATACCGGCCGGCGACCACCGCCTGGTGACGGCGAGGGTCCGGCAGGTGACGACCATCGGCGAGCACCGGCCCCTGATCTACCACGACGGCACCTACCGCACCCTTGAGGGCCTCCCGCCGAACCTCCGCTGACCACTCCCGCTGCAACGGCTTATGCGCCGGGTGAACGAAGAGTGACGCGACGGCCCGCGACGCGGCGGGAGCACGACGTTGCTCCAACCGGCGCGGGCCCGGCCTCAGTTCAGCGTGTCACCGGCCAGGGCGAGGTCCTCGCCGCGCGCAAGGACCCTCGCGAGAAAGAGATGCGCGGCGTGGGAACCGAGCAACTGGAGGGCATGGCCCTGCTGTTGCCCGAAGGCGTGTCCGTCCTGGACCGCACCGCTCACTCGGCGGCCCGGTTCGCCCTCCGGCTCAGGAACAACCTGCTGCCGGGCGGCACGGCCGTCATGTCCAACACCGAGTGGGGACCTGAGGCCATGGAGCCGTACAGAGCGTGGCCGCTACTTCAGGCCGATCGCCGCGCAGGCCGCCACGTACTCCGGGGTGCAGATGTCCTTGACGGAGTAGATGCCGTCGGCGATCACGGTGTCCTCGACGTTGTCCTTCGTGAGCGCGACTACCGGGACCAGCATCGTGGGGATCTTCTTCTCGGTGGGGCTGTCGACCGTGTCGCGGGTCAGCGCGTCGAACTGGATGTCGCGGCCCTGGACCTTGTACACCGCCATCTCCGCGGCGCGGGTGGCCTCTTCCGGGAACGGCTTGTACGCGGTCATGTACTGCTCGCCCGCGACGATCCGCTGCACCGCGTCCAGGTTCGCGTCCTGGCCGGTCACCGGTGGGATCTTGGTGGCGCCCGCGTCCTTGAGCGCCTTGATGACGGCGCCCGCCAGGCCGTCGTTGGCCGCGTAGACCGCGGCGATGTCGTCGAGGCCGACGGCCTTGATGGCGTTCTTCATGTTCGTCTCGGCGACCGCCGGCGACCATTTCTCGGTGTCGTACATCTTGGCTATCTTGACGTTGTTCTGAAGTTCGCCGAGGGCACCCTCCTTGAACTTGGCGTAGTTCGTGTCCGCGGGGTCGCCGTTCATCATGACGATCTTGCTGGACGCCGCCTTGTTGCCGAGCGCCGTGATGATGGCGCGGGCCTGGATCTCGCCGACGAGTTCGTTGTCGTGCGAGACGTACGCGTCGATCGGGCCCTCGGCGAGCCGGTCGTAGGCGATGACCGGGATACCGGCGTCCTTCGCCTTCTGGACGTCCGACGCGATGGCCTTGGCGTTCAGCGCGTCCACCAGGATGACGTCGACCTTCTGGTCCACCATCTGCTGGAACTGCCGGCTCTGCTTGTCCTGGCTCGCCTCGGCGTTGGCGTAGACGACCTTGCCCTTGCCGTTGGTGAGGGCGGCGACCTCCTTCTTGATGACGGGGTGGTCGAAGGCCTCGAACCGTGCGGTGTCCTTGTCGGGCAGGAGCAGTCCCACCGTGATGTCGTCGCCCTTCTTCGGAGACGCGGAGCTGTCGCTTCCGCCGACTCCGTCGATGACGCCGCACGCGGTGAGGGCCAGCGCGGACGCGGAGGCGGTCAGGGCGGTCGCGAGACGACGCACGGGGATTCCACAAAGAGCGGGAGCGCTCACGTCGGGCGCCTTTCGAGTGTGAGGGGAGCGGGTTGGCTTGCGGTGGTGGTTGTCGATGTCCGGTGAGAAGTCGCTGCCAGGCAAGGGGATGCGGCCCTTGCGTCTGCGGGGGCAGGAAGGCTTCGACACGGCCTCCGCGATCGGGAGAAACTCCTTCGCCTGTGCGATTCCTGTCTCGGTCCGTCACCGTCGCACTTCCTTGATGTGGACGGGGTGGTGATCACGGAGAGAGGTTGTGGCGGTTCCGGTCACTCGGTTTGATTCGACGTTTGATTCGACGTTGATTCGACCGCGTTCGTGAGGGCGGAGGGGGAGCGGTGCGGTGAGCCGGGCAGGTGAGTCGGCCACGGCGCGGGTCCTCGACGCCGACCTGTCCGGGCGACTCCCGTACGTCGACGGCGAGTTGGTCCCGGGTCCCACGATCCGCGAGATCCCAACTCCTCTCGTCCACCGGTGAGTTGCGGGGGAGTACCGGGCCAAGGGGGGAATCATCAGCGCGACCTACGCCGGTGAGAGCCTGATCAAGTTCGTCCGGCCAACGCCCGCTGCGCGCACCAACACCCCTTCCGCGCACCGCCGTTCGCCAGCACCCGTATCGATCGCACCCTCACCGACGCTCCCTCAGCTCCTCTTGCGGAAGTGGTAACTCCGCCCGGGTGGAGGGCAGAACGGATCCATGCAAAACGTCAAGGCCCCAACAACTCCATGGAGGTGGTGACTTGACCGTCATCGTCGGTCTGGTCCATCGCGAGCGTGTCCATCTCGCCGGGGACTCCGCAGGCAGCAGCGGGTCGCAGCTCACCATCCGTCGTGACCCGAAGGTCTTCACCAACGGCCCCTACGTCCTTGGGTTCACGACCTCGTTCCGTATGGGCCAGCTCCTCCACCACGCGTTCGAGGCCCCGCACCCCGAAGGCGACCTCGACCGCTTCATGGCCACGCGCTTCATCAACGCCGTCCGTGCCTGCCTCAAGGAGGGTGGATGGGCCCGCAAGGACTCCGAGCAGGAACAGGCGGGTGTCTTCCTCGTCGGTGTCCACGGCCGTCTCTTCGAGATCCATGGCGACTACCAGGTCGGTGAGCCCGTCGAGGGATACGCCGCTGTGGGGTGCGGGGACGACCTGGCTCTCGGCGCCCTGCACGCCACCGCCGAGCTCGGCCTCAAACCGCGCGAACGCCTCACCGCGTCCCTGCGTGCCGCAGACCACCACAGCACGTATGTCTCCGCCCCGTACACCTACGTGAAGACGCCCCGCTGAACCATTCCCGCGGCCCCGCATGCACGGCGGTGCACCTTCTAACAAAACTATCATCAAAATTGTTAACAATCCTGGTGTCCAGCTCACGCTCCCGCCCTACAGTCTGGGACTCGTATGAGCCGCACAGCCCGACCCGCCCCCGGTGCCACCGGGGTGGTGCGCGGGTCGGCTGTGATCACGTATCCCGCTGTACAAGGAGGCCTACGGGTGGACATCAACCGCAGAACTGTGATGCGGAGCGCCACGGGCGTCGCAGCCCTGGCCGCGTTCGGAGTCGCCGAGGGCACCACGGGCACGGCGTTCGCCGCTACCTCGTCGTCGGGCAGCACGTCGAGCGCGTCCTCGGCGTACTCGCTGGAGTTCGACGCCACCGCATGGTCGTACGACTCGACCAACGACGTGTACTACCAGATCGGAAAGGTGTACGTCGGGAACCCGGCCGCCCCGGACTACGAGAACCTGTCGATCTATGTGCCGGGCGCCTACCTGACGGCCACGGCGAACAGCGACGGGACCACGTACACCGCGAAGGCCAACCCGAAGGGCACCGTCGGCGCGTACTCGGGACGCACAGCGCCGATCGTGATCCCGGTCAACACCCCCGGCTACGCCCAGCAGGCGCCGGCCACGTCGTACAGCTACAGCAGCGTGTCGGCGTACCTGGAAGCCGGGCTCGTCTACGTGTGGCCGGGTCTGCGCGGTCGGGACAGCTCGACCAGCACCCGCTCCGACGCGGCCCCCTGGGGTGTGACCGACGTGAAGGCCGCGGTCCGCTTCCTCCGGTACAACCGGAGCGTCCTGCCCGGCAGCACGGAGGACATCGTCCTGTTCGGCATGAGCGGTGGCGGCGCCCAGGACACCGTGGCGGGCGTCTCCGGCGACAGCCCCCTGTTCGACCCGTACCTGCGCACGATCGGCGCGGCGATGGAGGACGCCCAGGGCCGGCCCCTCAGCGACGCGGTCGCCGGTGTCATGGCCTGGTGCCCGATCACGAACCTCGCCGAGGCCAACCTGTCCTACGAGTGGAACATGGGCCAGTTCGCCTCGACCGGCACGCGCGCGTCCACCACGTGGAGCAGTGCCTACTCGGCGGACCTCGCGAAGGCCTGGCCCAAGTACCTCAACCGCCTTGGCCTGCGCGACGAGCACGGCAGGCGCCTGGGGCTGACCGAGTCCGGCAGCGGCACCTACCTGGCCGGCAGCTACTACGACCACCTGATCGGGGTGATCACCACCTCGCTGAACAACTTCCTGTCCGACAACACCTTCCCGTACACCATCACCACCCAGGGCGGCCCGCCCGGATCGGGCCAGACGGGGACCTCGACCACGTACGAGACGGTCGCCGACTACATCGCCTACCTCAACACCGACAGCACCTGGGTCACCTACGACGCCACGACCAACACCGCGACGGTGTCCGGCCTCGAAGGCTTCGTGAACAGCCAGAAGACCGCGAACAAGCCGGTCGGCGCGTTCGACGGATACTCCCGCGGGCAGGGCGAGAACAGCGTCTTCGCGATGGGGCTGGGCGCCCCGTCGCACTTCGCGCCGCTCACGCGTGACGTCATCAAGGCGAACGAGACGACGTACGCCACGTACTCCGACTGGAACACCGACTACGGCGTCGCGGCGTACGACAGCGACTTCGCCAAGAAGGACAGCGTCGGCAAGGACATGGCCTGGCGGGGAGACGCGTACAACCCGCTGTACTTCCTCTCGCCCGCCTTCGGTGGCTACCGGCAGTCGCAGGTGGCGCGGCACTGGCGCATCCGCACCGGCATCATGCAGGGCGACACGGCCAACACGACCGAGATCAACCTCCAGCTGGCTCTGCGGAACTACGGCATCCGCGATGTCGACTTCGCCACCGTGTGGGCCCTGGCGCACACCATGGCCGAGCGCACCGGTGACTCGACGACGAACTTCATCGACTGGGTGGAGTCCGTCGTCAAGAAGTGATCGTCGGTTCGGACAGCCGGGCGCCCGACCGGTGAGCCTCGATCGGGCGCCCGGCACCTACAGTCCTTTCGGGGTTCGCCATCGCGCATCCCGTACGCGACTCCCTAGGAACTCTTCGGCGCGGTCATGCCGTCGAGGAGGAGTTGCAGGATCTGCTGCAACTCCTCGGCCAGGGATCCGGTCGCGTCCGTGTCCGAGGACTGGTTGGCCCATCGGTAGAGCGCCCCGAGGTAGACGTCACGCAGGACGTTGCCGACTCCGATGGCCGACATTCCGGGGCTCAGCTCGCCCTGCCGCACCCCGCTGTCGACGATCCGGCCGAACACCTCCGCGACGTACGGCTCCTCGAGGATCGGCCGGCCCGCCTTCACCCAGGCGGTGAGCATGGCGGCGGTGAGCCGGGATTCCTCCTGGTTGATGCGGACCAGGACGGCCATGCACTGCTGGAGCCGCGCGACCGAGGTCAGGGTGAACGCGCCGCTCTCCTCCAGACCTGTCACGAGGGCGGCACGCCTCCTTTCCCCCCAGGCACCGATGATGTCTTCCTTGCGCTGGAAGTAGTTGAAGAAGGTTCCACGCGCCACATCGGCCCGCTCCGCGATCTCGTCGATGGAGGTGTGGTCGTACCCCTTCTCCACGAAGAGTTCGACGGCGGCCAGGTAGAGACGTTCCCTGACGCGTTCCTTGTTGCGTTCCCGGCGGCCGACCGGCGGCGTCGTCGTTGTCGCGCGCGAGTCCATTCCGTCCTCCTGTTCATACGGAGATCAGTGAGCCTTGCGATGGAGTTTTTTATACCACGGTGCAAATTTGCATGCCGCTCTTGCTACGGCGTCCCGGCCGCGATGCTCTCGCTCAGGCCGGCGATGCTCTCCGCGCCCAGGAGCCGTCCGGCGCTGATCTCCACGCCGTGACTGCGGCGCAGGCGCTGCCGGAGCTGGGAGGCCATGAGTGAGTCGAGCCCGAGTTCGCGCAACGACCGCCGCTCGTCGATGTCCGACGCGGACATCCCCATCAGCGCCGCGCAGTGCTCGAGAAGGGTCGTCGTGGGTTCCTCCGGTGAGGCCTCCTGAAGCGTGGCGGGCGGCGTGGGGGATCCCTGTGCCCGGTCGCCGGGAGGCGATGCGGCGGAGCGCAGCAGGCCGGCGAGGAAGCCGCTGCCGAAGGGGTCCGCGACCTTCTTGGCCAGGTCGGCGAGGGGCGCCGCACACTGCTCGGAGACCGCCGAGACGAGCGCGGACACGTGCGCCAGCGGCGTGTTCGCCGCTGGCGTCCGCGCGAGCCTCCGCAGGCGGATTCCGGAGAACCGCGCAAGGACGCGGCGGTCCGGGGCGATCAGGACGACGTCGGCCAGCAGGGAGGCTCCGCCGCTGTCGGATCGTACGGTGCACAGGCTCCAGAACTCCGGCTCCGGTTCCGCGTGGAACCGGACCGAGTCGAAGGACACGGGAACGTGGGCGACGCCGTCCCCCGACATGACCCCCGGCCGGGCCGCCAGGAGTGCCAGCAGACCCGTCTCCCAGCCGGCCCGTGGCAGGGGTTTGCCGAGCCGCACCCGGGCCACCGCCTCGCCGTCGCGTCGCCACAGATGCTCCACGGCCCGGAACGGCTCCGCGATGTCGTAGCCGTGGCGCTCCGCGAGGAGCGGGAAGTCCTGTGCCCCCAGGTAGTCCCGGCACCGTGCGAGCGCTTCGTCGAGGGCGTCCGCGGCCCCGGGGGCCGCATCGTCGGTGTCGTCGGTCCCGGCCACGACGACACGCGCCGTGGCGCAGAGGACGGGGTCGGGGGTGCCTTCCGTCGAGGCTCGCACGGCGACCGTCCGGGCTTTCCCGGCTTCCTCCAGGTGCCCGTCCAGGGTCACCTGGAGGGTAGTGGCGTCGGCCGCGCCGACGGGCACATGATCGTCGCCCAGCCGTACGTCCCGCAGTTCGAAAGAGGTGTCGGGATCGGCCTCCCGCGCTGTCTCCAGCATCGCCTCGAGATACACGACGGGCGGCACGGGGGCGATGCCGTGGACGCTCACCCCGTCACCCCAGCCGGCGGTCGCGCCCCACGACCCGAGGTCGATCCGTCGGACCCGGGAGGCGCTGGACTGGTGTGCGGCCACGGGATCCGCCGTCTCGCGCCGGAACAGCTCGACGTCCCAGGCGTAGGTGGGCAGTGACGGCACATGCCGCGGGCCGTCGCCGTACCACCGCCGCCAGTCCGTCCGCCCGCCGTGGGCGAAGAGCCGCCCGGCGGCCCGGGCCAGTTCGGCGGACTCGTCGCACGCGCGGTGCAGCGAGGCGACCGCGGCGGCGTCGACGTGGCCGTCGCCCAGTGTGTCGTCCATGGCGGCGACCAGCACCGGATGGGGGCTGACCTCGAGAAAGACGCTCTCCGTCTCCTGGCCCAGCTTGCGCACGGTGTCCGCGAACCGCACGGGGCGGCGCAGGTTGTCCATCCAGTAGGCGGCCGTCAGCTCCGGACCCTCGACCGTCGAGCAGTACACGGTGGAGACCATGTGGGCGGTGCCGGGCACGGGGGAGAGGCCGGCCAGTTCCTGTAAGAGGTCGTCGCGCAGGGGGTCCATCTGCGGTGAGTGCGAGGCCACGTTCACCGGCACCGGGCGGCACAGCACCCCGTTCTCCTCCAGTTCGGCCCGGAGGCGGGCGAGGGCGCCGGGGTCGCCGGCGAGGACGGTGGTGGTGGGGGAGTTCTCGACCGCCACGCACACCGCCTCCCCGTAGGCCCGGGTGTGCTGCCGTGCTTCGGCGGCCGACAGTTCGACGACGAGCATGCCGCCGCGTGCCGCCGTGCGCTGCATCAGCCGGCTGCGGCGGCAGATCACCGCGGCCGCGTCGTCGAGCGACAGGGCACCGGAGACATGGGCTGCCGCGACCTCCCCCATGCTGTGGCCGATGCACACGCTCGGCTCCACACCGCGTTCACGCCAGGCGGCGGCGAGTGCCACCTGTACGGCCCACAAGACGGGCTGGACGATGCTCACGTCGGGTGGGAACTCGGGTTCGCCGGACATCAGCCGGTCCAGGACCGACCAGCCGAGCTCGCCGCGGACGGCCCGGTCGCACGCATCCAACGCCGTCCGGAAGGCGGGCGAGGACCGGTACAGGGCGCGGCTCATGCCCGCCCACTGCGACCCCTGCCCCGAGAAGACGAACACCGTGCGCCTGTCGCCCGACAGGCCTGCCTCCGCCGTACCCCCGTCGGGTGTGGGTTCGCCGGCCGCGAGGGCCCGGAGCCGCCGCGACAGCGCGTCGTGGTCGTCGCCGACGGCCCACAGCCGGTGGCGATGGAGATCCCGCCCACGGGCCGCGGCGGAGCAGATGTCGCGGAGCCGGTGCCGTCGCCCGGCCCCGGACGGGCCGAGATAGTCCGCGTAGCGCTCGGCCAGGCGACGGAGGGAACCGGTCGTCCGCGCGCTGAGCACCAGCAGATGGGGCCCGGTGTCCGGGGCGTCCTCGCGGACGGCGGGTGTGGGCTCGGGGGCGTGGGCGCCGACGACGAGATGGGCGTTGGTCCCGGACAGGCCGAAGGAGCTGACGCCCAGCAGGGCGCGGGAACCGGCCGCGTCCAGGGGCTCGTTGCGGGTCACCACGCGTACCGGGAAGTCGTCCTGCCCGAGCAAGGGGTGCGGCTCCACGACGTGCAGCGACGCGGGAACGACTCCGTGCCGGAGCATCAGTGCCGTCTTGATCAGTCCGGCGATGCCGGCCGCGGCCTCGGCATGACCGAGGTTGGTCTTGACCGAGCCGGTCGGTAACGGACGGTCCGCCGGCCGGCCCGCACCGGCCGACTGGGCGAGCGCCTGGAGTTCCACCCCGTCCCCGACGCGCGTTCCGGTGCCGTGCGCTTCGACGTAGTCGAGTTCCGAGGGTTTGATGCCGGCGCTGACGCAGGCCTCGCGCACCATGTCGGCCTGGCCGTCCACGGAGGGGGTGATCAGCAGTCCGCTGGCCGCGCCGTCGTTGGTGACCGCGCTGCCGAGCAGTACCGCACTCACGGGGTCGCCGTCCCGGACGGCGTCCGCCAGGCGCTTGAGCACCACCACCCCCACGCCCTCGCTGCGGACGAACCCGTCGGCGCGGGCGTCGCCGAACCGGCAGCGGCCCTCGGGGGAGAGCATGTCCGCCTGGGAGTAGGCGATGGAGTCGTGCGGGGACAGGATGACGTTGACACCCGCGGCGACACACAGGTCGCTCTCGCCGGTGAGCAGGCTCTGCCGTGCGGCGTGCACGGCGACCAGTGACGAGGAGCACGCGGTGTCCAGTACGACACTCGGCCCGCGCAGGTCGAGGGCGTAGGAGACGCGCCCGGCCGTGACGGCGCGCAGTCGGCTGCCCACCATGCTGCGGACATCGGGCTCATGGGCCCGGGGATCGGTCTCCGCGTGCTCGGCCGTCGCCTGCCCGACGAAGACTCCGCCCCTGCTCCCGGCCAGTCGGGAGGGAGGTGTCCCCGCCGACTCCAGGGCCTCCCACACCACGTGCAGCAGAAGCCGCTGCTGCGGATCCATGGCGCGTGCTTCCACGGGTGGGACACCGAAGAACGCCGCGTCGAAGCCGAAGGGGTCGGTGAGGAAGCCACCGTGCCGGGACACGGTCCGGCCCGGGGTCATGGGGGTGAGGTCGTGGCATTCGCCGACGTCGAAGCGCTCGTGCGGGACCGGTGTCACCGTCTCCGTGTTGGTCACGAGGACGTCCCACAGCTCGTCGACGCTCTCGATCCCGGGGAACCGGCATCCCATACCGACGATCGCGATGGGTGTCGTGCTCGACAGTTCTGTACGCATGGAGGGCTCCAGGCTTCCAGTCATGGGCGAGTCGAATGATCGATCAAGTCGGAATACAAAAATACACTCGCAACCATAATTCGCCTGGGATCCGATCATGTCCCTCGCGGAAATCCGGGCTCACGCGGAGGCGGGTGCGAGCTTTAGGGCGTTTTGCCACTTATCTACACTGGTAAAATTTAGACTTGCGTTCATAGATGGCCTCGTGCTTATTCTTGAATCCTGGTTGTCGTAGTCGGCGAGGGGGAAGGCTGTGGACATCGCCCAGATCGTTCCGCTGATGGGGGACGAGGAGCTGACTGCGTACCAGTTCCTCGTCGCTTCCGGAGGCACCAAGCTCGAGAGACTCGCGAGCAGCCTGGGATGGGGCGCGGGCCGGACGGAGCGAGTGCTCTCCCGGCTGAGAAGGATGAGGCTGGCACGATCCGAGGCGGAGGGGCACGGCGACTGGACCGCCGTGCACCCCGAGGCGGCCAGACTCCAGTACGCCCAGCCCCTCTCGGGTGTCATCGACGCATGGCAGGCCCAGCTGGACGGGATCCGTGAGCAGCTCGACACGCTTTCCGGCCTCAGCCCCGACGGCACGGAGGCCGACGGCGCCAGCCCCGTGGTGACCATCGAGGGCGTGTCCGACATCCGTGACGCACTCGAGGGCTGCGCGGCACAGTGCGCCGAGGAGGTGTTCGCCGTGCAGCCCCTGGGGCGCGGAGCCCCGGCCCTCGCCCGGGACGTGGTCTGCCAGGATTCCGGACTCATGACGTCCGAGGTCGGCGTGCGGGTGCTGCTCCCGCATCTGTCCCGCTACGACGCGGAGGTGCGGGACTGCGCCGAACGGATCTCGGCGTCGGGGGGCGAGGTCCGGACCGCCGCCGCGTCCTTGCCGCCACTGATCGTCTTCGACCGCTCCGCGGCGTTCCTCCTGGACGGCGAGGACACCGGCAGGGCGCACCTGGTGAGGCATCGCGCCCTGGTCGAGTTCATCGTCCACATGGCGGTGAGCGCCTGGGCGACCAGCGAGGTCTTCCGGAGGACGGGCGGCGGCAACCGGATCCCGGACTCCCTGACCCAGGAGACGAAGACCGCGATCGTCCAGCTGCTCGCCGCCGGTTACAAGGACGAAGTGGTGGCCAGGCGCCTGGGCATCGGTGTGCGGACCTGCCGGAAGTACATCGCCGAGATGTTCGGCGACCTGGGGGCGCAGAGCCGGTTCCAGGCCGGCTGGATGGTTCGGGACCACATGCTCGTGTCCGGCTCCGACGAGTCCGTGGCGGATCACAACGTGGCCTGAGGCGTGACGGGGCCTGAGGCGCGGGCCGGCCGCCTGCGGGGCGCCGGCCCGCACCTGTGCGGCCCCGGCTCAGCGCGCGAGTATCGCGGTGAGGGCCGCCGTGAGCTCACCCTCCGGATCGCCTACGGCCCTCCTGCCGCGCCAGGCCACGACCGCGTCGGGGCGGATCAGGGCGGCGCCGGTCGGTTCGACGCCGTAGCGGTCGCACCAGACGTTGCCGCTGTCGACGAAGCGGTCGCCGATCCGGTGTGCGGCGAGGCCGACCCCGAGGTCACGGGCGACCTTCTCGGCGGCGGTGATCCACTCGGGGGCCTCGCGCCCCGCCAGCACCACGAAGTCGCGGCCGAACAGGTCGTGGGTGGACAACTCCCGTGCGCCGTCGGTGAGTACGACGTGCGGGGCCCGTCCGCCCGGACGCCCCGTGGGAGTCCACGGATCCTCCTGGAGGCTGCCGTCGTCGTCGGCCTCGGTGCGGACCGCGGGGGAGTGGTAGCGGAAACCCAGGTACTCCCTGGGCATGGGGATGGGGGCGTTGGGATCGGCCGGGTTGTAACTCGCGGGCACCCGGCCCTCGGAGATCTTCGCCAGTTCGACCTCGCGCTCGACGGTGATGCGGACGAGGGGGCGGCGCTCGAGCTCGTAGGTGTCGAGCAGGTCGGGTCCGGCCTGTCCGGTGAGGACCAGCGAGAGGCGCCAGGACAGGTCGTAGGCGTCCTGGATGGCGAGGTTGCCGCCCTGCCCGCCGTTCGGTGGGCAGGCGTGCGCGGAGTCGCCGGCCAGGAAGACCCGGCCCTCGCGGAACCGCTCGGCCAGCTTGTGGTTGATGGGGAAGAAGCGGGCGTTGACGAACCTGACGTCGATCTCGGGGTCCCCGATGGCGCGGCGGATCCGCTCCAGGCAACGCGCCTCGGTGAAGTCCTCCGGTGTCTCGCCCCGCTCGGGGAAGTAGTCGACCCACAGGGTGTGCCGGTCGGAGCCGTCCAGGATGAAGCTGGATCCGCTGCCCGGCATCCCGATGACCTCGACCGCCCCCTTCTTCACGTACCGGGTCAGGTCGGCCTCGAAGGTGACGACGTACATGTGGCCGATGTTCCCGCCGCCCTCGACGACGATGCCGAGCATGTCCCGGACCCGGCTCGTGTTCCCGTCGGCCGCCACCAGATAGTCCGCCTCGACCAGGTACTCGCGACCGCTGGACACCTCACGGAGCGTCGCGGTGACCTTCTCGTCGTCCTGGGTGAGGGAGATCAGCTCGGTACCGGGGCGCAGGTCCGCACCGGCCTCCTCGGCGCTGACGCGGAGGATCTCCTCGACCTGGGCCTGCGATATCCAGGCCAGCGGCGGCACGGACGAGAGCTCCTGCGGGTCGGGCTGCCCGTCCTCCGGGTCGAGGAACCGTCGCCCGGGATCGGCCAGTGAGGTGCCGTGGCTCATCCGGGGCCACTGGGCCTCCCCCAGGGCGGAGCGGATGCGCCGGGCCACGCCGGGCAGCGTGTTGAGCAGCTCCTGGGAGCGTGTGTTCAACCCCCATGCCTTCGGCAGCGTGGAGGCACTCGGCCGTCGCTCCACCAGAAGCGGGCGCACACCACGTGCGGCGAGGCTCAGAGCGGTGGTGAGGCCGGTGTAGGCGCCACCGACGACGAGTACGGGAACTCGCTGGACTGACATGTAATTCTGCCTCCGTCAATGCTGCGTCGAGGACAATTCACGATCATTCACGCGGTCGGTGAGGATTGAAGGGCGGATTTCAAGAGGGTTTTCAAGGAGGGTTTCAAGGGGGCGAGTAGGCGGTGGCATCCGTTCGGCAGTGCGGCGATAATCCTCCGCAACCACAGTGCCGTTGAGGATGCGCGGTCCGCCATCACTGTCGAATGCAGCAAGCTGTGGTGCAGCTTGTTGCACATCCGGAACCCCGGGCGGCGGACGTTAGTATCGCTGTGCCACGTCCCCAGGAATTGCGTGGCGGAATACCAGGGGAAGGAATGCGTGATGGGTTTCCCATACGAATCCAAGTCGATTGCCCGGATACCTGGTTCGAAGAGTCTGACCAACAGAGCACTCCTGCTGGCCACCGCCGCCACCGGTGTCAGCCGGATTAGGGACCCGCTCGTCAGCGACGACACCGTCGCCTTCCGGACGGCGGTGGAGAACCTGGGAGCCCGGGTGGACAGCGGCCCGCTGGACGCCTTCTGGGACGTGACCGGAATCGGCGGGAGCCCCGTCGGCCCGGCCGGGGTGTGGTGCGCGGACGCGGGCACCGCGGGGCGGTTCCTTCCGCCCTTCGCCGCCACCGGACGAGGCACCTTCCTCCTCGACGGCTCCGCACAGTTGCGAGCACGCCCCCAAGAACCCTTGTACGACGCGCTGTTGAAGGCCGGTGCGCGGACGAGCGCCGCTCCGGGCGGAGGTCTGCCCCTGACGATCGAGGCCGAGGGGCTGGACGGTGGCGAGATCACCGTGGACTCGTCCATGAGCAGCCAGTACCTCAGCGGTCTGCTGATGGCAGCGCCCCTGATGCGACGCGGACTCGTGGTGCGCGGGGCGCGGTTGGTCAGCCGTCCCTACATCGACATGACGCTGTCCCTCATGCGGCGCTTCGGCGCGCGGGCCCACGAGCGGGGCGACGGTGAGTTCGTCGTCGAACCCGGCGCGTACACCGCCACCGACGTGGCGATCGAACCGGACGCGTCCACCGCCTCGTACTTCTTCGCGGCGGCCGCCGTGACCCGACGGAGCGTCACGGTGCCGGGCCTGAGGAGCGGCAGCCCGCAGGGCGACCTGCGCTTCGTCGAGGTGCTGGCGCGGGCGGGCGCCCAGGTGGACGTGGGGCGGGCCGCGACCACCGTGACGGGGAGCGGCGTCCTGCGCGGCGGCTTCGATGCCGACATGGGCGATATCTCTGACACCTTCATGACGCTGGCCGCGATCGCCCCGCTTGCCGACGCCCCCGTCACCATCCACGCCATCGCCCACGCTCGGCTGAAGGAGTCCGACCGCATCGCGGCCGTGGCCGACAACCTACGAGCGCTCGGTGTCGTCACCGAGGTCGGACCGGACCGCATCACCATCGTCCCCGGCCCCACGGTGCCCGCCCGGATCACCTGCCACGGCGATCACCGCATCGCCATGGCGTTCTCCGTCCTCGGTCTGGACGCCCCCGGCATCACCCTCGACGACCCGGGCTGCGTCTCCAAGACGTTCCCGGGATTTCACGACGAGATGCGGCGGCTGTTCCCCCGATACCAACTCCCCGTCGGCGCGGCCGACATGACGAAGGAGGCCCTGTGAGTATGGGCAGGTTGCGCTGGCTGACCGCGGGGGAGTCCCACGGTCCCGCACTCGTGGCGACGCTGGAGGGTCTTCCCGCCGGTGTGCCGATCACCACGGAGATGGTGGCGGATCACTTGGCCCGGCGTCGGCTCGGTTATGGACGCGGTGCGCGGATGAAGTTCGAGCGTGACGAGGTCACGTTCCTCGGCGGTGTCCGGCACGGCCTCACGCTCGGCTCCCCGGTCGCGATCATGGTGGGCAACACGGAGTGGCCCAAGTGGGAGCAGGTCATGGCGGCCGACCCGGTCGATCCGGAGATCCTGGCCGGGCTGGCGCGTAATGCTCCGCTGACCCGCCCCCGTCCCGGTCATGCCGATCTTGCGGGGATGCAGAAGTACGGGTTCGATGAGGCGCGTCCGATCCTGGAGCGTGCCTCGGCGCGGGAGACGGCGGCCCGGGTGGCGTTGGGTGCGGTGGCGCGGTCGTACATCAGGGAGACGGCCGGGATCGAGATCGTCTCGCACGTCGTGGAGTTGGCTTCGGCGAAGGCTCCGCAGGGGGTGCTGCCGACGCCGGCCGATGTCGAGAAGCTGGACGCCGATCCGGTGCGCTGCCTGGACGCCGATGCGTCGAAGGCGATGGTTGCGGAGATCGATCAGGCCCACAAGGACGGCGACACCCTCGGCGGAGTCGTCGAGATCCTCGCCTACGGCGTTCCCGTCGGCCTCGGCTCGCACGTGCACTGGGACCGGAAGCTGGACGCCCGCCTCGCCGGTGCCCTCATGGGGATCCAGGCGATCAAGGGCGTCGAGATCGGCGACGGCTTCGAACTCGCCCGGGTGCCCGGCTCTCAGGCGCACGACGAGATCGTCAACACCGTCGAGGGCATCCGTCGGGTCTCCGGTCGTTCCGGTGGCACCGAGGGTGGTCTGTCCACGGGTGAACTGCTGCGCGTGCGTGCCGCGATGAAGCCGATCGCGACCGTGCCGCGCGCCCTGCAAACCGTCGACGTGGTCACCGGTGAGGCCACCCAGGCCCACCACCAGCGTTCCGACGTCTCCGCGGTCCCGGCCGCCGGGATTGTCGCGGAGGCGATGGTCGCGCTGGTCCTGGCGGATGCGGTGGCGGAGAAGTTCGGTGGTGACTCGGTGCCCGAGACGCGCCGTAACGTCCGTTCGTATCTCGAGAACCTGGAGGTCCGATGAACGGGCACGGTCGTCGGGCAGCTGTGCTGGGCTCGCCCGTCGCGCACTCGTTGTCGCCGGTGCTGCACCGTGCCGCCTACACGGAACTGGGGCTCGTCGACTGGTCGTACGACCGGTTCGACGTGGACGAGACAGGTCTGCCCGGCTTCTTCGAGGAACTCGAGCCGCAGTGGGCGGGACTGTCGCTGACCATGCCGTTGAAGCGTGCGGTGATTCCGCTGCTCGACGGGATATCCGCGACGGCGCGTTCCGTCCAGGCGGTCAACACCGTGGTGTTCGGTGCGGACGGCGAACGTCTGGGGGACAACACGGACATCCCCGGGATGATCGCCGCACTGCACGAACGCGGTGTCGAACACGTCGGCTCGGCCACGGTCCTCGGCGGCGGTGCGACCGCCTCATCGGCGCTGGCCGCGCTCGCGGACATCTGTACCGGCGAGGTCGTGGCGTACGTGCGCGGTGCGCGGCGTGCGGCCGAGATGCGGGAGTGGGGTGAGCGGCTGGGCGTCGACGTCCGTACGGAGAACTGGGCGGACGCGGCGGACGGACTGGGCGCGCCCCTGGTGGTGTCGACCACTCCGGCAGGGGTGACCGACACGCTCGCTGGAGGGGTGCCACAAGGGCCCGGCACACTCTTCGACGTGCTCTACGACCCGTGGCCGACCGCGCTCGCGGCACGCTGGTCCGCGCTCGGCGGGGCCGTCGTCGGCGGCCTCGATCTGCTGGTCCACCAGGCTGTGTTGCAGGTGGAGCAGATGACCGGCCGTGCCCGGGCGCCGCTGGACGCGATGCGGCAGGCCGGCCGGTCCGCGCTCGGCGGCGGGGGAACCCGTCCGCGGGCCGTCCTGGTCGGGCCGATGGGCGTGGGCAAGTCCACCGTCGGGCAGTTGCTCGCCGAGCGGCTGGGCTGCGCCTACCGCGACACCGACGACGACATCGTGACCGCGGAGGGCCGGGCGATCGCGGACATCTTCGTGACGGAGGGCGAGGCACGCTTCCGGGCGCTGGAGAAAGAGGCCGTCGCGGCCGCGCTCGCCGGGCACGACGGGATCCTCGCCCTGGGCGGCGGCGCGGTCGTGGACGACGACACCCGCGAACTGCTCTCCGGCCACCGTGTCGTCCACCTCTCGATGGACGTAGAGGAGGCAGCCCGCCGGACCGGGCTGAACGCGGCGCGGCCGCTGCTCGCGGACAACCCCCGTGAACGGTGGAGCGAGTTGGCGGAGGCGCGGCGCCCTCTGTACGCCGAGGTCGCCACGGCGGTGGTGGCGACGGACGGCCGGACGCCCGACGAGGTCGCCCGGGCGGTCCTCGGGACACTCGCCGAGCACGGCGGCGAAGCGACCGGATAGCGCGTCGCGCGGGTGAGGAGGTGCCCGGCACCTCCTCACCCGCGCTACACGGCCGTCGCCGCTGTCCTCAACGTCGCGGCAGCAGTGCCGCCGCGCCCAGCGCGTTGGCCACCAGCAGGCAGGCCGCGAGCAGCAGGCTCTCCCGCATCCCCGGCGCGAAGTCCCCCGCGAGCAGCGCACCGAAGACGGCGATGCTGAGCGCTCCGCCCGTCTGGCGGCTGGTGTTGAGCAGTGCCGCCGCCGTGCCGGCCCGCTCCGTGGCGACACTGTCGAGCATCAGGGTGGTCAGCGCCGGCATCGCGAGGGCGCCGCCGATGCCCAGCGGAATCATCAGCACGGCGGTCACCCACGGGGGCGTGCCCGTGTCGACGGCGGCCAGCGCGCCGCACCCCAGCACGCCGGTCAGCAGCCCCGCGACGACCACCTTCCGCGGTCCGTAGCGGGAGACCGCGCGGGGCGAGAAGTAGTTGAAGTGGGCGGTGACCACCGCCATCGGCACGAACATCAGCCCGGCGGAGAACGCCGACTGCCCGCGCTGTTCCTGGAAGAAGAGACTCAGCACGAACACCCCGCCGTAGAAAGCGGCGTTGCAGGCGAAGCCCGCGACGACCGGCACACTCACCCCGCGCTGCCGGAACAGCTCCAGCGGGAGCATCGGCGCACGCCGCCGTGCCTCTACGGCGACGAAAGCGGCTCCGGCCGACACCGCGACCGCGGCCGCCGCGAGCACCGTAGCGCTGAGCCCCTGGTGGCCGCCCTCGATCACGGCGAAGGTCAGTGCGGCCAGCGCCAGAACCGCGGTCAGCTGCCCCGGCAGGTCGAACACGGCGGGGTGGCGCGGGGAGCGTGCCGCGCGGATCAGCGTCAGGAAACCGGCGAGCCCGGCAGGCACGTTGAGCCAGAACACCGCACGCCAGGTCCAGTCCGTGGTGAGCAGCCCACCGAGGACGGGCCCCGCGGCGATGGCCACCGCGCCGCCGACCGTCCACAGGGCGATGCCGCGGGCCCGCGCGTCCGGATCGGGGAACGCCTGCCGGATCAGCGCCAGGGAGGAGGGCACCATCACCGCCGCCGCGCCGCCCTGCACCACCCGCGCCGCCGTCAGCTCTCCGAGGGTCGGAGCCACCCCGCAGGCCAGCGAGGCGAGGGTGAAGACGGCGAGTCCCCAGCCGTAGGCGCGCCGCGCGCCGACCGTGTCCGAGAACGCGCCGGCGGAGAGCATCAGCGCCGCGAACATCAGGGTGTAGCTGTCGGCGACCCACTGGAGCCCGGACAGCGAGCCGCCGAGGTCGTCCCCCATGGCGGGCAGCGCGACGTTGACGCCGGAGACGTCGAGTGTGATCACGAAGAAGCCGAGGACGGCGGAGACCAGAGCCGCGGTGGCCGAGCCCGTCCGCTCCGGCTCACCCCGGACGCCCGCACCGTCCTTGTCACTGGTGTCTGTTCCGGATCGCGTCACGCGCATCGTTCACTGCTCCTCACTGTGCGGCCCCCGTCTGGAAGTGGAATCGAACTCGGAATCGAATATGGGTGGGAGGTCGACGCGGACGACGGACACGGAAGGCGGGTACGGACACCAGCGTGCTCGGCGTGTGCGGCCCCCGGTAGACCGCGCTGTACAGGGGAGCGCTGTTCCTGGCCCTGACAGGGCCAGACTGTTCGCGCGATCTCTTGCGACACTGGGGGGATGAGCGAAGGAACGGAACTCGGCCGCTTCCTCCGTGCCCGCCGCGCGCAGATCCGCCCGCAGGACGTCGGACTGCCCGCCGGTACGGGAAGCCGCCGCACGCCGGGCCTGCGCCGCGAGGAGCTCGCGACGCTGGCCGGAGTCAGCTTCGACTACTACACGCGACTGGAGCGTGGCCGTGAGACCCGCCCCTCGCCCGCCGTCGTCACCGCGCTCGGCGAGGCGCTCCACCTGTCCGCCGAGGCGCTGAACCGGCTGCACGAACTGGTGGCGCTCGCCGCGGGCCAGACACCGGCGCCGGCCCCGGGACCGGCGCGTACGGTGCGGGAGCCGGTGCGCGCCCTGCTGGAGACACTGCGCCCCTCACCGGCGTACGTCGTCAGCCGTGCCAACGACCTGCTGGCCGCCAACCGGCCCGGGCTGCGTCTCTTCCCGGGTATCACGGAGTGGCCGGTGGAGCGCCGCAATCTCACCCGTTACATGTTCCTGCACCCCATGGGCCGCAAGCTGTACCGCGACTGGGAGAAGATGGCGGCGCGCAGCGCGGCCCACCTGCGGGCGATCGCGGGCGCCGACCCGGACATGCCGGAGCTGGCCCAGCTCGTCGGCGAACTCGTGGTCAAGAGCCCGGAGTTCGCCCGGCTGTGGGAGCGGTACGACGTCGAGGCGCGGGGCGGCGGCGAGAAGCACTTCCAGCATCCGGAGGTCGGCTCGATGCGCCTCAGTTTCGAGGTGATGGCGATCTTCCGTACGGACGGCCAGCGTCTCGTCACCTACCAGGCGGCGCCCGGTACCCCGGACCACGACGCGATGCTGCTGCTGGACATGGCCAGCCCCAAGGAGGCGGTGTTCTCCGAGGGGACCGGGAGGTAGCGCCTCCGGGGCCGTGCCGCGCCCGTTCACCGGTCCAGCTCGATGCGGTAGGTCTCGTGCGGGGTCTGGATGTCGTTGCACGTCAGTTCACCGGTGGCACCGCGGTAGGCGCCCGTGCCACCGGTGACGGCCATCCGCACGGTGTCGCTGCCCTTGGTCCACAAGGACTGCGCGGTGAGCTGGCCGTCCGGCAGTTGCACCGACAGGACGCAGTTGGTGGTGGTCCTCTCGCCGACCAGCTTGGTCACCTGGCAGGAACTGCCGTCCTCGCCGACCTGCTTCCCGTCCTTGAAGAGCTTGTCGGAGTACACGAACTCGTCTCCGACGCTCAACCCGCGGTCGCCGACATCGGTGTGCACGACCCTGTCGTTGCCTATGTCCAGGTCGATGACCCGCCCGGGCGTGGCCTGCGCGGGAACGGCGAGCACGGCGGACGCTCCCAGGGCCAGCGCTCCCGCCGCCACGGCGCCGAACAGGGCGAGCTTCTTCTTGGGGTACTTCTCGGACATGGGATGACACTCCTCACTCACGCACCGCTCGTCGCGGTGCTTCGGTTTCGTCGGACGAGGCCGGTGGCGTCGGCGCCGATCGCGAAGTCCTCGTCGCTCAGCCCCGCGGCCCGCCGCAGGGCCCCGCCCTCGATCAGGCCGGCCACGGCCTCGATGTCCGCGTCCAGCCGGCGATCACGGGCCACGAAGGCGCTGTGCTCCCTGATGAGCCCGTGCACCGCCCGGACGGCCGGCGCCGCCTGCTCGACGCCCCGCAGGTCGATCGCCTGGGCGAGGGCGAGCAGGTGGATGGCCGCCACCTCGCGCACCAGGCCGTTGACGGTGCGCGCGTCACGGGCGGCGATGGTGCCCATGCTGACGACGTCCTGGTTGTGCGCCTCCGTGGAGCGCGAGAACACGGAGGCCGGCCCGGTGTGTTTCAGGGCTTCGGCGGTGACGGCCGAGGCCGCGATCTGCATCCCCTTGAACCCGTGGTGCAGTCCCGCCTCGGGATCGTCCGGGCGGCGGGGGACCACCAGGTTGGGCGGCAGCCCCTCGTTGAACTTCTCGTCCACGACGAGCGCGAGCTGACGGTCGAGCAGGTTCGCCAGTCCGGCCACGGCGGTCTTCAGGCTGTCCATGGCCTGTCCGACATGGCCCGCGTAGAAGTTTCCTCCGAGGTGGAGTCCGGACTCCTCGACGTCGAACAGGGGATTGTCGGTCGCGGAGTTGATCTCGGTGCCGAGCCAGCGCTCCGTCCAGTCGAGCGTGTCCCGGACGATGCCGATGATCTGCGGTGCGCAGCGCACCGAGTACTTGTCCTGGATCCGCTCGTTCAGCCGGAGGGAACCGCGCCCGGCGAGCTTCTCGCGGCGCAGCAGGATGTCGTCGAAGGACGTGACGAGCCGCGACCCCGCGAGCAGGGTCCGGACGACCCCGGCGGACTCGACCTGGCCGGGGTGCGGTTTGTGGGCGTGGACGAACGGATGCAGCGCGGACGCGTTGCCGTGCAGCGCCTCCAGCGCCATGGCCGTCGCGAGTTCGGCGACGAAGGCCAACTCCCGTGCGTCCCAGGCGGCGAGGACCGCGTACGCCGAGGCGAAGGAGGTGCCGTTGATCAGCGCGATCCCCTCCTTGGGCGCTAGCCGCACCGGTTCGATGCCCTCGTCGCGCAGGGCGTCGAGAGCTGGACGTACGGTGCCGCGGTGCAGGACCTGTCCTTCGCCGATCAGTGCCGCGGCCAGGTAGCACAGCGGGACCAGGTCGCCGCTGGCGCCGACCGAACCGCGTTCGGGGATCAACGGCAGGATGTCCCGGCTCAGGCACTCCAGGAGGGTCGACACCGTCCGCGGCCGGATCGCCGAGACGCCCCTGGCCAGCGCGTTGGCCCTGATGATCATGGCTGCCCGGGCAACCGCCGGCACGGCAGGCGGTCCCGTGCCGTTGAGGTGGTAGAGCACCAGATTGCGCTGGAGTTCGTACGCCTTGTCCGGCGGGATCTGCCGGACGCAGCTGTCCCCGAAGCCCGTGGTCACGCCGTAGACCGGAATCTCCTGGGCCAGCAGGGTCTCCTTGAGGTCGACGGAGGCCCGCATCCGTTCGACGGCCGCGGCACCGAGCGTCACCCGGGTGTCGCCGCCGGCCCGGCGCGCGGCCGCGGCGACCGAGGCGGGTGACAGGCCGGTCCCGTCGAGTTCGAGGTGCCGGACGGTGGACATGTGCGGCATGAGTACTGCTCCTCCCGACTCCGGGCGGAGCGTCCCTGGGAGACGTGGAGCGCCCCTAGTAGACGCCCTCGATCAGCTTCTGGCCGTCCGCTTCGGCGACCGGACGGATGTTCCGCAGCGAGTCGCCGACCCCGGTGGGGCTGGGGACCCGGGTGGCCAGGTCGCGTTCGAGGCTGTTGGGCACGAGGCCGTACTCGGTCAGGTGGTTCATGACCACGGCCCCCTCCGCGCCGTACTCGACCGGCCGGCCGGAGGAGGGGTCGACGACGCGGTAGAGGACGTAGGGGGCGTACGAGTCGAAGACCACGTCCCCGGTGCCCTCCGGGTCGGGGCGCTGCACCGTGCCGCTGAGGACGGACGTGCTGCCGTACGACCCCCTGAAGCGCGCCTTGGGGAAGAACTCCGTGGACAGATAGTCCAGGGTGTCGGGGTCCATGTGCGCCCCGGTCCAGATCACCAGGCGCACCTTCTCCTGGATCAGCGCGCGGACCTCGGCGCGCTCGGCCAGCCGGGCCAGGAGCGGAGGCGTCGTGATCAGGAACGCGATGTCCTGTGACCGCAGGACCAGTTCGGCCTGGTCGACGAGGTGGTCGACGTAGGCGCCGGCGCCGGCGGTGTCCCCGGCGGCGATGAGCCGCTTCACCCAGCGCGGATCCAGGTCGATGGAGAACCGGATCCCGTCCCTGGCCCGCGCGATCCTCCTGGAGTACTCGCCGAGCATGTGGGGGCCGCTGGGCGCCACGGCCAGCGTGTGGCCCGTACCGTCGTCGCGGTAGTGGGAGTTCTCCCAGGCCATGTACTGGTCGAACCAGTTCTCGAACATCACGAAGCGCTTGGGAGCCCCTGTGGTGCCACCGCTCTCGTACACGGCGGACACCTGCTCCGTCGGGTCCAGGCCGCGCGGAATCAGGTCCTCGACGGGCACGTCCCGGAGTTCGTCCACCAGGTTGGGGAACTTCAGCAGATCGTCGACGCACCGCACGTCCTCGACCGGGTCGAAACCCAGCCGGTCGCGGCGCTCCAGCCAGTACCGGGAACCCGTGGCCGGGTCGAAGTGCCAGCGCATCATGGCTCGGACGTGCGTGTCGGCCTCTTCGCGGGCGTTCATGGCGTCTCACCGTGCTTTCTCGGTCGAGGGACGAGGGACGAGGGACAGGGGTCGGGGGTTGGG
>NZ_JBLTJC010000132.1:0-26187 GCF_048158785.1 Streptomyces colwelliae
CTCCCGATCCTCTCCCCCGCCCTGCTGGGCTTCCTGGACTACACGTCGGCGTTCTTCGTCCTCGCCTTCCTCGCCGACCTGACCGTCCTGGCCCTGCTCCTGTACACGGGCCTGCGCCCCGGCCGGACGCTGCGCGGCGCCTGGGTGTGGGTCGCGGGCGTCCCGCTGCTCGGCCCGACCGTGTACGCGCGCTACGACGTGATGGTGACCGCGGTCGCCGTGGCCGCGCTGCTCGCGGGCACCCGGCATCCGCGGGTGATGGGGGCGCTGGCCGGTTTCGGGGCGCTGCTGAAGGTGTGGCCCGCGCTGCTCCTGCTGGGCGCGGTCAAGCGCCGCGCGTGGGGAGCGGCGGCGGTGACGGTCGTGGTGATCGCCTCCCTCTTCGCCGTGACGATGCCGGGCGCGTTCGCCTTCCTCACCTTCCAGCGCAACCGGGGTACGGAGGTGGAGTCACTGGGCTCGCTGGTCTTCCACGTGGCCCGGCACTTCGGCTGGGAGGGCCAGGTCCTCCTGAACTACGGCTCGGTCGAGTTCCTCGGCCCGTACGTCGACTGGGTCAGCACGGCGGCCCTGGGCCTCACCGCGATGGCCTTCGGCTGGCTCATGTTCTGGCGTCTGATGGCGGCCCGCTTCCTGCCCCACACCCTCGCGGACGCGGCCTTCGTGGCGGTCCTGATGTTCACGGTCACCAGCCGGGTGATCAGCCCCCAGTACGTCGTCTGGCTGATCGGCCTCGCGGCGGTCTGCTCCTGCTTCCGGGCCAGCCGTATGAGACTCCCGGTCGGCCTGGTCCTGGCGGCGGCCTTCGTGACGGTCCTGGAGTTCCCGATCCGGTTCGCCGACGTGGTCGCCAGCGACGGGCTGGGCATCACCCTCCTGCTGCTCCGCAACGGCCTGTTGGTGGTCGCGGCGGTGACGAGCGCACGGGAGCTGTGGCGGGCGTCGGTCACCTGGGCGGACGTACCGCCGCTGCCGACTCAGGCGACGCGCTCGAAGGCGACGTCGGCGTCCTCCTGAATCCGGGCCCGCCGCCGGAACAGCACGGCGACGACCGCGCACTGCACCCCCATCGAGAGCGCCAGCGCCAGGCACACCCCGGGCAGCCCGAGCCCCGACAGCCCGTACGCCAACGGGAGTTGGACCACCGTGCCGAGCACCGTCACCCGTAGCAGCGCCGGCGCTCCCCCGCTGCCCTCGAAGACCCCGCCGAGCGCGATGAAGCCCGCCATCAGGAGCAGGTAGGGGCCGACGCAGCGCAGGAACAGGACGCCCTCGTGGGCGACTTGGGGACCGGCGCCGAACGCGGCCATGATCCAGGGGGCGGTGAGGAGGAGCAGGACGGCCGCCCCGACTCCCACGGCTCCGGACACGAGCATCGCCTCCCGCCCGATCTCCCGCCGTGCGTCCCTTCCCTCCCCGCGCAGGTGCGAGGTGTGGATGGCGGCGGCCTGCCGCACGGAGTAGAAGGCCATCGTCGCCACGTACAGGACCTTGTAGCCGATGGCGTACGCGGCCACCGCCGTCACTCCGAGTCGGGCAACTATCGCGACCAGCACCAGCGTTCCCGTCTGCCGGACGGTGAAGTCGGCCGACATCGGCAACCCGGTCGTCAACGTCCGGCGCAGCGCGGCGCGGACGGACTCGGCGGGGGCAACCTTCGTACGCAGCACGGCATTTCGGCGCAGCGCGCGCAGCCCCACCCCCAACGCCACGACCCGGCACAGCACGGTCGAGGCGGCGGCGCCCCGGACGCCGTAGAGGTGGATGAAGAACGGGTCGGCGACAAGGATGAGCCCATTGGCGAGCAGGGCCAGGCGCATCGGGGTGCGGGTGTCGCCGGTGCCTTTGAGGATGCCGTCGACGAGTTGCTGGACGTAGAAGACGGCGATGCCCGGCAGGGAGATCGTGAAGTAGGCGACCGCCAGCGGGAGTTCGGGTCCCGTGCCGCCGAGTATCAGGCGGGCCAGCGGTTCGCGGAGCAGGAAGCCGGTCGCGGCGACCACCGGGGTGACCAGCGCGCAGAGGGCCCAGCCGCCGCGCACGGCGGACCGGATCGCGGCGGGGTCGCGGGCTCCCCTCGCGTGGGCGACCAGCACAGTGGTGCCGGACGCGAAGACCAGGGCGATGCCCAGCAGCACGTTCTCGGTGTTGGTCGCGACGGCCACGGCGGCGACGGCCGGGCCGCCGAGCCGGGAGACCCAGACGGTGTTGATGATCCCGGCGGCGACGGAGGCGAGGAGCGAGAGATAGACGGGGTGCGCGAGCGATATGAGCTGCTTGCGGTGAGTTTGCACGGGCAGACCTCTCTCGACATGAGATACCTCTAATCGAGGTAGCTCGATAAGAGGTAGCATGGCGGCATGACGTCCGCAAGGACCGGGTGAAGGAGGATCATGCTGGAGCTGTCGATCCTGGGGTTCCTGGCCGAACAGCCGCTCCACGGCTACGAGTTGAAGGAACGCATCAAGGCACTCAGCGGCCATGTCCGCCCGGTCAGCGACGGCGCGCTCTACCCGGCGATCACCCGCCTGGTCACCGCGGGCAAGCTCGACCAGCGCACGGAGGAGGGCACGAGCGCGGCCCCGCGCCGGGTCCTGAGCCTCACCGGGAAGGGCCACGAGGACCTCCTGGAACGGCTCCGCCACCCCAAACCGGCCGAGATCACCGACCACGTCCGCTTCAACACGGTCCTGGCCTTCCTACGGCACCTGCCCGACCCGCACGAGCAGGCCGCCGTGCTGCGCCGCCGGCTGGACTTCCTTCAGACCCCGGCGAGCTTCTTCTACCGGGACGGCGAGCCCGTGCGCGCGGAGGAGAGCGGGGACCTGTTCCGGCGGGGCATGCTGCGGGTCGCGCGGGCGACGGGCGCGGCCGAACGGGAGTGGCTCACGGAGGCCATCGACCAGCTGGATCAGCCAGGGTGAACCAGCCGCCGGATCAGGCGAGTTGAGCCTTCAGATAGTCCTGCCACTCCGCCGTGAAGTCCTCCAGCGTCACCCCGAGCACGCTCTTCAACGCACCCTCCACCGCCCCGGACCGCTTCTTGTGGGCGCCAACAGCCCGGTAGAACCTGCCCAGTTGGTCGACTCCCCACCGGTCCTCGATCATTCGGCAGGCCATCCACCCGCCCTCGTACGCCTGCGCGAGCTCCGTCTGCTCGCTGCTGAAGCCGAAGTCCTTGTCGGCGGGGAGGGCGTTCGGGAGGTCGCCTTCCTCGACGGCGCGGTACAGCTCAGGGGCGGCCTGGGTGGGGGTGCGGCCGGTGCCTCGGTAGCCGATCCAGTCGGCGTAGCCCTCCGAGAGCCAGAGGGGGGTCGCGGAGGTGGTGTGGGCGCGGGTCGCGACGTGGGTCGTCTCGTGGGTCAGCACCACCTGCTTGCCCACCGAGCCCAGGAGCGCGTACGCGTCCGGGTTGACGATGATCCGGTCCGCGGGCGCGCTGCCCGAGCCGCCCGCCTCGCCCGTCGTCACCGCGGCGATGCCCCGGTAGGAGGCGGCCGGTGAGCCCAGGAGGCCCGCCATGCCGTCCAGGGAGCCGGGGACGAGCACGACGACGTGCCGGGTCCAGTCCGTGCCCCACGCGTCCGACACGGCCGGTACGGCGTGGTCCGCGAGGGCGCGGTAGTCGCTGAGGCTGTCGGCGGACTGCCCGACCCCCATCACGAGGCTGTGCGCGCCCTTGACGACGCTCACCTTCCCCTGGTCCCACAGCTGCTGTCCGGACTTCTTCGCGGGCTTGTCCGCCTCGACGTACCACTGCGCGTCGGCGGTGAGGCGGAGGGTGAGCGTGCGGCCGACCGTGACGGGTGAGGTGTCGTAGCCCTCGACCTTGTAGCTCAGTTCGGCGTCGGCGGTCGCGGTGGCGCCGCTGCGGTGGAGGGCGGTCAGCCGGTAGGACCAGGAGGCGAAGGGGACGGCGCTCAGGTTCTCGTACGCGGTGCGCGCGCCGGTCCTCGTGTACGCCGGCTCATCATGGTCCAGGACGGCCGTGGACTGGCGGTCGAGCAGGCGCTGCACCTCCGCCTTCGCGCTGTCCGTCGCCGGCTGCCCACCGCACGCCACCAGCGAGCCGAGCAGCAGACACAGCGCGAGCACTCCGGAGCGCGACGCCCGCCTACGACCAGTCACTTCCCGATCGTACGACCCTTTCGCGCCGGTTCAGACCCTCGTGACCGACGAGATGGGCATCATGCCGACCGGGTCGTAGCGGACGGGCGCGCCGGGGTAGGGGGCGTGGATGACCTGGCCGTTGCCCACGTACATGCCGACATGGCTGGCGTCGGAGCGGTAGACGACCAGGTCGCCGGGCTGGGCCTGGGAGAGCGGGATCTGGTGGCCGGCGTAGCGCTGTTCCTGCGAGGTGCGCGGGAGGTGGACGCCTGCGTGGGCGTACGACCACTGCATGAGGCCCGAGCAGTCGAAGCCGCCGGGGCCGTTGGCGCCCCAGATGTACGGCTTGCCGAGTGCGGCCCGGGCGGCGGCGACGGCGGCCGCCGCACGGCCCGAGGAGGGGACGCCGGCGCCGAGGTCGGGGATGTCCTCGCGGGAGGAGCGGGAGGCCCGGTCGAAGGAGGCGCGCTCGGCGAGGGGCATCTGGTTGAGGAGTTGCCGGGCCTTGGCGAGTTTCCGTTCGACGGTCTTCTTGTGGGTGGCGACGGCCTTGCGGCTGCGCTCCAGCTCGGCGAGGTGTCCGGCGGCCTCGGTGCGTTCCTGGGCGAGTTCGCGCATGGCCTCCTGGAGGTCCTTGAGCTGGCCCGCCTGCTGGGTGGTGATCCGGTCGAGGACGGAGGCCTTGTCGAGGTAGTCGGCCGGGTCGTCGGAGAACAGCAGCGCGACGGTGGGGTCGATGCCACCGGAGCGGTACTGGGCGCCGGCGAGTGAACCCAGCGCGTCCCGCATGGTGTTGATGCGCTGCTGCTGCCGGGCGATCCGGTCCTGGGCGTCACTGACCTGCCGGTGCAGCTCCCCTGCGGTCTCGTCGGCCTTGTCGTAGGCCTCGGTCGCCTTCTCGGCCTCCTGGTAGAGCCGGTCCACCTCGGCCCGGGAGTCGTCGTGCGGCGCGGCGACGGCGGAGGTGGCCGGCATGGCGCCGAGGGCCGCCGCGGCGGCGCTCAAGACGCAGACCGCGGCGCTGGCGCCTCGGTCGAACCCGGACGGTGCAGGGCGGCGACGGGATCCCACGGGGAGTCGCACTCCTTCCGCTGGCGGACACGGACCGCTCCCCCTGTGCGGGGAAACGCGCCAGACAGTAGCTCTGTGAAGGGGTGCGGGCCAAAGACCTCCGCGGACACACAACGTGACGCCCCGCCTATGACGCAGGTCATCGGCGGGGCGTGGGGTCAGCGTGGTGTGTCGTAATTCGCCCGTTCGGGCGGTCCGGAAGGGCGGAACGAGACCGGACCGGGGCGGATCCGATCCGGATCAGATCCGGACGCCGAACTCGAAGGTCATGTTGCTGATCGCCTCGTAGCGCACCACGGCACCGGTGTGCGGGGCGTGCAGCACCTGGCCGTTGCCCGCGTACAGGCCGACGTGGTGGAAGTCGCCGTAGAAGATGACCAGGTCGCCGACCTTGAGGTCGCTCTGGCTGTAGATCCGGGTACCGGCGTTCGCCTGCGCCTCGGACGTGCGGGGTATGGAGACACCCGCCTGCGCGTAGGCCCAGGAGGTCAGGCCGGAGCAGTCGAAGGAGGACGGGCCGGAGGCGCCGTAGACGTACGGCGAGCCGATCACGGACTGGGCGGCGGCGAAGGCGGAGGCGGCGCGGCCGGAGGCGGAACCGGTGTTGCCGAGGTCCACCCGCGAGCTGGAGCGGTTGGCGGCCTGCGCCTGCTCGGCGTCGAGGGCCGCCTTCTCCTTGGCGGTAAGGGTGTTGAGCAGCTTCTGGGCCGCGGCCAGCTTGCTCTTGACCTCGTCCTTCTTCTTCTTGAGCTCGGTGCGGGTGGCGGAGAGGTCCTTGAGCTTGGTGCTCGCCTCCGCGCGCTCCTGGGCGAGTTCGCGCTGCTTGCCCTGGATCTTCGTGAGCGCCTCGACCTGCTGGTCGCTCAACTGGTCCATCGTGGACGCCTTGTCGAGGTAGTCGTCCGGGTCCGAGGACAGGAACAGCTGGATCGAGGGGTCGATGCCCCCCGTGCGGTACTGGGCGCTCGCCATCGTGCCGAGGCCGTCCCGGAGCTTGTTGAGCTCCTCCTGGCCGCGCGCGACGTTGTCCTGGATGGTGGAGATCTCCTTCTGGAGCTTCTCCTGCTTCTCCTGGGCCCCGTCGAGCTTCTCGGTGGCCTGCTCGGCCTGCTCGTAGAGGGCGTCGACCTTCGCCTTGACCTCGTCCTTGCTGGGCTTCTCGCTCGGCGCGGCATTGGCGGCCTGAGCGCTGAAGGCAACGGCGGCTGCGGCTGCGGTGGTCAGCACAGTCACACGCGTGCGGCTCGGCTGCTTCGGTCGACGATGGGACGCCACGGAGTCGAGCTCCTTCTATTGAGTGATCACCCGTTCGGAGGTTCGAGGCCTGACCCTAGTGATGTTTCTGTGATCAGTTCAAATCCTCACACGAAAAAATGCCGTCACTCAAAGCATTCTTTGCACATAACCAACGTGCAGTGATGGTCGATTGACGCTACGTTGCGTGACAGTTCGGCCAATTCCGGCATTAAACCTGTACGTTGACCTTCACGACAGTCGCTTGAGGAGTACCGCAGAAGCGACGGGCCGGGCGCCCGCCTTCGCGATGCCGTCGGCCACCTCGCGGTCGGTCGACGCGACGATCACCGGCCGGCCCGGCGGCTCGGCGCGCACCAGCTGGCGGATCAACTCGTCGGCGGTGACGCCCGGTTTGGAGAACAGCACCCGCACTCCGCGCGGCGGCGCGAGCAGCACGGGCGCGGCCAGCTCGGCCCCGTCGAAGACACAGGTGACCTCGGCGCCGGTCTGCGCGGCGAGCTGCGAGAGCTGCCCGAGCAGCCTCAACCGCTGCTTCTCCAGGGGCATTTGGGGATAGCCGGTCTTGGTGACGTTGTAGCCGTCGACGACCAGGTGGGCCTGCGGCAGCGCGAGCAACTGGTCGAGGATCGCGGGGTCGTTCTCCGACAGCGCCCGCGCGGCGATGTCTTTCGGGGTCATTCGTCCCGGTTCGACCGCGTCGACGGTCTCGGCGGGCCGTACGGAAACGGGCGGCAGAGCCAGTTCCCTGCGGAGCCCCTGGGTCGCCTCCAGCACGGTGTCGAGCAGCAGCCGTACCCGCATGTCCTCGACGCTGCGGCCCTCGCGGGCGGCCTTGCGGGTGGCCTCCAGGGCCGCCTCCGCCTCGCCGAGCCGGGCCTTGAGGCGCCGGCTCTCGCTCTCGGCGGCGGACACCTGGGTCTGCGCCTCGGCGCGCGCGGTGTCCGTCTCGGCCCGCAGCTTGCGCAGGGCGGCCTCGCCGCGCTTGACGTCACTGTGGGCGGCGCGCAGCTTGCGGTGCAGCGAGTCCGCTTCCTTCTTCACCGCGTCCAGCTCGGTGCGCAGCCGCTCGGTGTCGGCCCGGGTCGCGTCCCGCGCCTGCGCCAACTCCTCGCGCAGCCGCTCCAGTTCGGCCCGGCTCTCCTCGTCGGCGCGCTCGGCGTCGGCGCGCAGCGCCTCCTCGCCGGCGGCGGTCACCAGCTTCACCCAGCCGGTGGGGCGCAGAACATAGGCCGCGGCCGCCACGTCGAGCGGATCCGCGGCCGGGGGCGGCGAGCCGGAGTCGAGAGCGCCCGCGAGCTCCGACTGGGCCTCTCTCAGCTTCTCCCCGATGCGCTGCCGGAACAGCGGATCGGTCTCCAGCGCGGCAGCCATCGCGTTGCCGGCGAACTTGGCGCGCCGGTTGGGGGCGAAGCGGGCGTACTGTCGTAGCTGCGCGGGCAGTTCGGCGACGGTGAGGCCACCGAACCCGTCCGACACGATCTGTACGACTCTCCTGCGCACGCCGTCGGGCAGCGGGCGGTCGAGCACCTCGGCGGCGCCGTCGCCCGGCCCCCCGCCTGAGTTCTCCACCATCCCTCACACCCCAATGTCTGTGCGGGGCCACTCCCTCTCAGGAGACGGCGCCCGGCCTGTCCACGAGTTCCACCTGATCCACGGCGTTGCACCAGCGGCAGCGCACCGACTCGATGGTCTCACTGACCACCTCGCGCTCCTCGACGTTCGGCTCACCGGCCAGGTCCAGGTGGAGGTACTCCACGACCTTCGACGAGCGCGTCACGTCGAAGCGCGTGAGGTTGCCGCAGAGGGTGCAGCGCCACCGTGTGGAGGCAGTCGGCAGGGGAACCGTCATCGTGGCTGTCCGCTTCCTTCTCGTTCCAGTTTCCGTGATCGCCGGTTTCCCCGGCGAGTGTGGCTCGTAACCCTACGGCCTGGCGGGTACTCGCCGCTCGGCCGTCCACAGCGGCGATTCACCCTGTCCCGTTGCGTCCCGTTACGTCATGCTCTGTAGCCATGATCAGCAACTGGGGCCCGGCCCTCGTCAGGACGTTCCGCGGCACGTCGGCGCCCATGACGTACACCCTCATCGGCCTGTGCTGCCTGATCTTCGTCCTCGGCCCGGCCTCGGGTTTCGTCCCGTCCTACGGCACCGGGGACGCGCTGCTCGCCGCGCAGCGGGCGTACTTCCGCCGCTGGGGGGTGGTTCCGGCCGAACTGTTCGACCACCCCACCCGAGAGGCCCTGACCCCCGTCACGGCTCTGTTCATCCACGGCAGCTGGATCCATCTCCTCGGCAACATGCTCTTCCTCTACGTCTTCGGAGCGATGACCGAGGAGCGGCTTGGCCGGGTCGAATTCACCCTGTTCTATTTGGTCTGCGGCTACCTGGCGCTGCTGGGCTACGCGGTGGCCAACGCCGACTCCGAACAGTCACTGGTCGGCGCGTCCGGGGCGATCTCGGCGGTCCTCGGGGCGTTCCTGTACTTGTTCCCCCGGGCCCGCGTGACGAGTCTTCTCCCCTTCCTCTTCTTCCTGCCGCTGCGCTTCCCCGCGTGGGTCGTCCTGCCGTTCTGGGCGGCCTTGCAGTGGCTGGCGGCGGGCCAGGCCGCGCAGGGGCCGGGGGTCGCCTATCTCGCCCACCTCGTGGGCTTCACGCTGGGGTTCGGTTACGCGTGGGTGAGATTCGGTCGTACGACTAGAGTTGGGCCCGCCCCAGTAACGGTCCCCGAGGGAGAGAACCAGCCGTGATCACCGCGATCGTCCTCATCAAGACCAGCGTGGACCGGATTCCCGAGATCGCCGAGTCGATCGCCGCGCTCGAATCCGTGAGCGAGGTCTTCTCCGTCACCGGGACGTATGACTTGATCGCGATGGTGCGGGTGCGGCAACACGAGGATCTGGCCGAGGTGATCCCTGGGCGGATCAGCAAGATCCCCGGGGTTGAGGGGACGGATACGCACGTGGCGTTCCGGACGTACTCGCAGCATGACCTTGAGGCCGCGTTCGCTATTGGGCTGGACTCCTAGCGAGCGTTCAGCCGCTTCCACAAGGTGACCAGCGCACCCCAGTTCACGACCTCCCAGGCTGGAAGTTCGGTGCGGTGCGCGTCGCCGAGTCGGTCCTTGCCCTCCAAGCGGAGACGAGCGTCCCGCCGCATCTGCCACCACGACGACGGCACGTTCCAATCGGGCAGGTCGATGTCGAGACACGGCTCCGGCATGTCGGCCCACTGGTAGGCCAGTCGCCCACCCGGCACGAACACTCCGTCCGCGTCCGCCGTGAGCGGGCCAAAGGTGACCTGCCGGCCCGCCCCGAGCCGGTCCAGCATCGAGGGCACCTGGGCGTCCGCCACGCGCTGCCGGACATGGTCCACGACGGACCGTATCCACTGGTTCTCGGGGCGTTCCTCGTCCGTCTCCACGATCTGCCATTCGTCGAGGACGAAGCCCTGTTCGACCTCGTCTCCGAACCGCAGCAGGTGCCGGTGGCCGAAGGTGTACCAGGCGATGCTGTGCTGCTCGTCGCGCCGGAAGGTCAGGTCCATGGTGGAACGCCAACGGGTCACGTCCACCCAGCGACGGACCCGCGCACCGGGGACGAGGACGAGCCCCTCCTGGTACAGGTAGACAGGCCTGCCGCCGAGGAGACGTGGCGCACGCCGTACGACCGCCTCGATCAACGGCTCGCCCAGGCCTTCGGCCTCCGCCGTTTCGCTCACCGCAGGTGGAATCCCCACCGCAGGATCATCACACGGCCGGCACGCAACGGCCGTTCTCCGTACGGTAGTTCCACTTCGCACCGTCGGTCACGAGCTCCCGTACCGCCGTCACGAACCGCTCGACGTGCTCGTCCGGGGTTCCCGCGCCGAAGCTGACCCGGATGGCGTTGAGGGACTTCTCGCCCGGGGCTGCCTCGGGGGCGCCGCACTCGCCCTGGGTCTGGGGGTCGGTGCCCAGGAGGGTGCGGACCAGGGGGTGGGCGCAGAAGAGGCCGTCGCGGACGCCGATGCCGTACTCGGCGGAGAGGGCGGCGGCGAAGTGGGAGCTGTTCCAGCCGTCGACCACGAAGGAGATCACGCCCACGCGCGGGGCGTCGTCGCCGAACAACGACAGGACGCGCACCTCCGGGACCCCGGCCAGGCCCGCCCGTACCTTCTCGATCAGGTGCTGCTCGCGCGCGACCAGCGTGTCGAAGCCCGCCTCGGTGAGCGCCTTGCAGGCCGACGCGATGGAGTAGGCGCCGATGACGTTCGGGGAGCCGGCCTCGTGGCGGGCGGCGCTGTCGTGCCACTCCACGTCCACTCCCCCGTCCTCGCGCCGGGTGACCTTGCGGCTGGCGCCGCCGCCCGCGAGGTAGGGGTCGGCCGCCTGGAGCCAGTCGGCGCGGCCGGCGAGGACGCCCGAGCCGAAGGGGGCGTAGAGCTTGTGGCCGGAGAAGGCGATCCAGTCGACGTCGAGGTCCTGGACGGACACCGGGTGGTGCGGGGCGAGTTGGGCGGCGTCCAGGACGATCCGGGCGCCGTGGGCGTGCGCGGCGGCGGCCAGTTCGCGGACCGGCCACAGCTCGCCGGTGACGTTCGAGGCGCCGGTGACGCAGACCAGGGCCGGGCCGTAGGGGTCGCGGGCGGCGAGGGCCTGCTCCAGGGTCTCGACCGCCTGGGCCGGGGTGCGCGGGGCGTTGAGGTAGGTGACCCGGGCGTCCTTCCACGGGAGCAGGGACGCGTGGTGCTCGGTCTCGAAGACGAAGACCTGGCAGTCGGCGGGGAGGGCCGCGGCGAGGAGGTTCAGGGAGTCCGTGGTGGAGCGGGTGAAGATCAGCTGGTCGTCGGGGCGGCAGTCCAGGAACTCCTCGACCGTCTTGCGGGCGTTCTCGAACAGGTCGGTGGAGAGCTGCGAGAGGTAACCGGCGCCGCGGTGGACGCTGCCGTAGTACGGGGCGTAGGCCGCCACGTCGTCCCAGACGCGCTGGAGGGCGGGGGCGCTGGCCGCGTAGTCGAGCGCCGCGTAGGTGACTTCGCCGCCCGTGACGAGCGGGACGGTGACATCCCGGCCGAGAACGGGCAGCTGGTCACAAATGGTCTGGGCGGCGGCAGCGGTGGAGACAGACATGGCGAACTCCCGTGAGAAGCAGGCGAATTCACTGCGCGAGCGGACAGAGCTACGGCGCAGGAAAGGGTGAAGGGGGATGTGCGGAGGTGGGGGCTTCGCGCCCTATCGCATTCGCTTGCTCACAGAGAACTCCCTCGAGACCAGGACCCCTGGTGTCTTTCGAGGGGCCCGCGCTTGCCGCAGACCTCGCTGCCTACGGCCTGGTCTTCACCCGGGGCACCCCGCCACGGACGGAGGGTTGCCGGACAGTCGGCCGGGGCCTCATGACTGTCACTCATGACCTGGTCGGAAAACTTACGCGATGTGATCGTCGCCCCGCAACCCGTGTCCGGATCGCGGGACGACGACCGACGCCCGCTACGCGTTGCTGGCTGCCGCCCAGCGCTCCAGGGTGCTCTTCGCGGCGCCCGAGTCGATCGACTCCGCGGCCTTCACCATCCCGGCCCGGATCCGGTCCGCCAACGGCCCGTCCCCGGCCTCCAGCGCCACCAGGGCCGCCGCCGAGTTCAGCAGTACGGCCTCTCGTACCGGGCCCGTCTCGCCGTCCAGGAGGCGGCGGGCGACGTCCGCGTTGTACTCGGGGTCGGCGCCGCGCAGGGCTTCCACGGGGACCAGTTCGAGGCCGACGTCCCGCGGGTCGAAGGCCTCCTCGGTGACCTTGCCTTCGCGGACGATCCACACCCGGGAGGTGGCCGTGGTCGTCAGCTCGTCGAGACCGTCGTCGCCGCGGAACACCAGCGCGGAGGAGCCGCGTTCGGCCAGCACGCCCGCGATGAGCCCGGCCATGCGGGTGTCGAAGCAGCCGACCGCCGAGGAGGTGACCTTGGCCGGGTTGGTGAGCGGGCCGAGGAGGTTGAACGCGGTCGGCACGCCCAGGTCCCGCCGGACCGCGCCCGCGAACCGCATCGTGGGGTGGAACTTGGCCGCGAAACAGAACGTGATCCCGGCCTCCTCCACCACCTGCGCGACCCGCTCGGGCGACAGCTCCAGGTTGATGCCGAGCCGCTCCAGCACGTCGGAGGAACCGCTCGCCGAGGACGAGGCACGGTTGCCGTGCTTGACGACCTTCGCACCGGCGCCGGCGATCACGATGGCGGACATCGTCGAGATGTTGACCGTCTTGGCCCGGTCACCGCCCGTGCCGACGATGTCGACGGCGGGTCCCGGGATGTGCAGCGGCTTCGCGTGGGCGTACATCGTCTCGACGAGGCCGTTGATCTCCTCGACGGTCTCGCCCTTGGCCCGCAACGCCATCAGGAAGCCCGCGATCTGGGCGTCGGCCGCCTCGCCGCTCATGATGCGGTCCATCGCCCACGCCGTGTCGGCGGTGCTCAGGTCCTGTCCGGCCAGCAGCGCGCTCAGTACGTCGGGCCAGGAACGGGCCGCCGCGGTGTCGCCTCCAGCGGGGGTCACAGCGCTCATACGGCCGCTCCTGAGTGTCGTAGAAACATGGTTCGAAAGACCTCCCCCACCCTATCCAGCCGCAGGCACGGCGAAGGGCCCCGTCCGGTGTTCGGACGGGGCCCTTCGACTGTGGCGTGGCGACGCCTCAGCGATCAGTGGTGGCCGTGGCCGCTCGTGATCTCCTTGTACTCCTCGACGGTGGGCTTGGGGATCTGGGACTCCTCGCCGTAGTACGCCTCGCTCAGCTTGGCGCGCAGCTTCTCGGAACCCTTCACCTTGCGCTCGACACCGTTCTCGTCGACGGTCGCGCCGATCGCGGCCGGCACGTACTGCTCGTGCGCGGTGAGCGTGTGCAGCGCGTCCTGGCTGAGCGGCTCGTGGATCTCGACGAACTCACCGTGCGGCAGGCGCTTGATGATGCCCGACTCGCGGCCGTGCAGCACCTTGTCCTTGTCGCGGCGCTGAAGGCCGAGGCAGACCCGCTTGGTGGCGATGAAGACCAGCACCGGCACCACGAAGAAGCCGACGCGCACAGCCCAGGTGATCGAGTTGATCGACAGGTGGAAGTGCGTGGCCCAGATGTCGTTGCCGCCACCGACGAGCAGGACGAAGTACCACGAGATCCACGCGGCACCGAAGGCCGTACGGGTCGGGACGTTGCGCGGGCGGTCCAGGATGTGGTGCTCGCTCTTGTCGCCGGTGACCCAGGACTCGATGAACGGGTAGACCGCGATCGCGACCAGGACCAGCGGGAAGATGATCAGCGGGATGAACACACCCAGGACGAGCGTGTGACCCCAGAAGTTGATCTCCCAGCCCGGCATGAAGCGGATCAGGCCCTCGGAGAAGCCCATGTACCAGTCGGGCTGGGCGCCCGTGGACACCATGTCCGGTCGGTAGGGACCCATGGCCCAGATCGGGTTGATCGAGGCGATCGCCGCGACGGCCGCGATGACACCGAAGACCAGGAAGAAGAAGCCTCCGGCCTTGGCCATGTAGACCGGCAGCAACGGCATGCCGACGACGTTGTTGTTCGTCTTTCCGGGGCCCGCGAACTGCGTGTGCTTGTGGTAAAAGACCAGGATCAGGTGGCCGACCACCAGGCCGAGCATGATGCCCGGCAGCAGCAGGATGTGGATCGAGTAGAACCGCGCGACGAAGTCGCCGCCCGGGAACTCGCCGCCGAAGAGGAAGAACGACAGGTACGTGCCGACGATCGGCACGGACAGGACCGCGCCCTCCATGAAGCGGACACCGGTGCCGGAGAGCAGGTCGTCCGGGAGCGAGTAACCGGTGAAGCCGGTGAACATGCCCAGGACGAACAGCAGGAAGCCGAACAGCCAGTTGACCTCACGCGGCTTGCGGAACGCGCCCGTGAAGAACACGCGCATCATGTGCACGAACATGGCGGCGAGGAAGATCAGCGCCGCCCAGTGGTGGATCTGCCGGATCAGCAGACCACCGCGCACATCGAAGGAGATGTGCATCGTCGAGTTGAAGGCCTCCGACATCAGCTGCCCCTGGAGCGGGACATAGCTGCCGTGGTAGGTCACCTCGTTCATCGACGGGTGGAAGAACAGCGTCAGATACACACCCGTGAGGATGATGATGATGAAGCTGTAGAGGCAGACCTCGCCCAACATGAACGACCAGTGGTCGGGGAAGATCTTGCGCATGTTGGACTTGGCCAGGGAGTAGATCCCCAGGCGTCCGTCCGCCCAGTCGGCGACACGCTCGCCGGCCGGTGCTTTGTCGCGCCGCTCGCCCGCCGCGGCGGCCGGTGTGTGCGTCTCGTTGGTGCTCATCCGCGCTCCCAGAATGCAGGACCGACGGGCTCCTCGAAGTCGCCGAGCGCTTCGAGGTAACCCTCGTCGCTCACGCCGATGCGCAGCTGCGGCAGGGCGTGACCGGCCGGGCCGAAGATCACTCGGGCCCCGTCGGAGAGGTCGAAGGTGGACTGGTGGCACGGGCACAGCACGTGGTGCGTCTGCTGCTCGTACAAGGAGATCGGGCAGCCCACGTGGGTGCAGATCTTCGAGAAGGCGACGATGCCCTCGTGCGCCCACTCCAGCTCGCGCTTGTCCTTGATGTTCTCCGGCTGGAGCCGGACGATCATCAGCGCCGCCTTGGCGATCTCGGTCTGGAACTCCTCGTCGGTCTCCTCCAGGCCCTCGGGCTTGGCGAAGGTGAGCGAGCCGACGGCCACGTCCGAGGGACGCAGCGGCAGGTTCGTGTTCATGTTGACGAGCAGCTTGCCCTTGGACCAGATGGTGTGGCGAAGCTTGGTCCCGGGCAGCGGGCCCAGGTCGCGCAGCAGCATGACGCCGGAGAGCGGGAACAGGGCCAGCGCGCCGAACATCGTGTTGCGGATCAGCTTGCGACGGCCGAGCGCCGACTCCTTGGCACCGTCCTTGAAGTCGGCCATGACCTTGGCCTTGACCTCGGGGGGCGCCTCGATCGCGTGCCGCTCGTCGGCGATCTCCACGTCGGACATCAGGGTGCGGGCCCAGTGGACCGCGCCCGCGCCGATGGTGAAGAGCGCCCCGCCGAGGGTCAGACCCAGCGCGAAGTTGAGCGCGTTGATGTGACCGATCGGGAAGACGAAGATCGCCTTGTCGTGCGGGATCGCCACGTACGAGGCGATGAAGCCGACCGTGAGGAGCATCGACAGCGTGAACAGGAAGGCGACGACGCGCTCGGACCGCTTGGCGGCCCGCTCGTCGATGTCCTGGACACGGTGCTCGTGCGGCGGCAGTCCCGGGTCGGCGAACGGGTCGTGCTCGTCCGCGACCGACACCGCGCCGTGCGCGTCCTGCTCAGCGGGCAGGTTCTCTTCTGGAATGTCTTGGCTACTCATGACTTCTTGGCCTTTGCGGTCCGAGCGGCGACCCAGACGGCTACCGCGATCAGCGCGCCCAGACCGAAGATCCAGGCGAAGAGACCCTCACTGACCGGACCGAGACCACCCAGCTCAAGGCCGCCGGGGCTCTCGGTGTCGTCGCCGTTGACCGCGTTGAGGTACGCGATGATGTCCTTCTTGTTCTTCGACGACAGCGTGGTGTCGGGGAAGGAAGGCATGTTCTGCGGGCCGGTCTGCATGGCCTCGTAGATGTGCTTCGGGGCAACGCCCTCAAGGTCCGGCGCGAACTTGCCGTGCGTCAGCGCGCCGCCCTTGCCGGTGAAGTTGTGGCACTGGGCGCAGTTGGTGCGGAACAGCTCGCCACCCTTGGCGATGTCCGAACCCTCCGGCCCGTACTCGTTCTTCGTCGGGATGACAGGACCGGCGCCCAGCGAGGCGATGTACGCCGCGAGCTGGTCGATCTCGGCCTGCGAGTAGATGACCTTCTTGGCCGGGATCTGAGCACCCGGCTGCTGCGCCGGCATACGGCCGGTGCCGACCTGGAAGTCGACCGCCGCGGCGCCGACACCCACCAGGCTCGGACCGTCGGAGGTGCCCTGACCGCCGGTGCCGTGGCAGCTTGCGCAGCCGACGGCGAACAGCTTCTTGCCCTCGTCGATGGCGAGGGACTGGGCGGACTCGTCGGCCTGCGCCTTGCTCGCGGGCGCGAACGCGGCGTACAGCCCCCCAGTTGCCGCCAGCGCGAGGAGGAGTACGACGACCGCCGCCAGCGGATGGCGTCGTCGTGTGGAGAGCTTTTTCACGGATTACCCCGGTGTCAGGATCTTCTGCGTCGATGCTTCTGGAATGTGCGCTTCTTGGCTGCGCGCGGGATCGGGCCCGACTACTTGATCAAGTAGATCGTGGCGAAGAGGCCGATCCAGACGACATCGACGAAGTGCCAGTAGTAGGACACGACGATGGCCGCGGTCGCCTGTTCGTGAGTGAACCTCTTCGCCGCGTAGGTACGTCCGAGGACGAACAGGAAGGCGATGAGGCCGCCCGTCACGTGCATGCCGTGGAACCCGGTGGTCAGGTAGAACACCGAGCCGTACGGGTCGGAGGACAGCGACAGGCCGTCCTTCTTCACCAGCTCCGTGTACTCGAAGATCTGACCGCCGATGAAGATCGCACCCATCACGAACGTGATGATGAACCAGCCCCTGAGCTTCTTCACGTCCCCGCGCTCGGCGGCGAAGACGCCGAGCTGGCAGGTGAGGGAGGAGAGCACCAGGATCGTGGTGTTGGTCGCGGAGAACGGAAGGTTGAGATGGCTCGCCATCTCCTTCCAGTGTTCCGGACCGGTCACCGATCGCAGGGTGAAGTACATCGCGAAGAGGGCCGCGAAGAACATCAGCTCGGAACTCAGCCAGATGATGGTTCCGACGCTGGTGAGGTTCGGCCGGTTGACCGACGGGTGCGCGTGCCCGGTTTCTACTGTCGTTGCTGTCGCCACGACCGACATTATGTCGGTCGCTTATCCCGCCCTCACTCCGGGGGGTGCCGTTCGGAGTGTCCGCAGCGTGTGTACTGCCCGTATGGCCCATCGCAGGGGTGTTCCAACAGGTGTTGACGGGGTGTTCAAGGGAGTAGCATCCGCGCAACGGACCTTGGGAGGAAGAATGCAGGCGACCGCCACGGTGCTGGTCTACAGCGATGACTCCAACACCCGCGAGCAGGTGCGGTTGGCCTCCGGCAAGCGGCCGGCGTCCGACGTGCCGTTGGTCGAGTTCCTTGAGTGCGCTACGCCCGCGGCGGTTCTGAAGGAACTGGACCGGGGTGGGATCGATGTCTGTGTGTTCGACGGGGAGTCCTCGCCGATGGGGGGCATGGGGTTGTGCCGTCAGGTGAAGGACGAGGTCTTCAACTGCCCGCCGGTGCTTGTGCTCATCGGGCGGCCTCAGGACGCGTGGCTGGCCACGTGGAGCCGTGCGGAGGCCGCGGTGACCCTTCCGGTGGATCCCGTTGAGTTCGCGGCCTCTCTTGCCTCTCTGTTGCGTGAGAAGCGGGCTTTGAGCGCCTAGTGGGGTGGGGCGCGAGATGTGTGGCGACTGCGGGCCAGTTGTGGCTGGTCGCGCCCGCGCGGCGGAGCCGCAAATGTCACAGCCCCGCGCCCCTAGGTGGGTCACCCTTGGGTGGGTCACACTGACTCGGGACGGAGTCGTGCCGCGTCTTCCGGCCTCGGACCATCCGGCGTTCCGCCCACCAGCGCGCTGCCGCCCCGCCACTTCTTCCAGCCCAGGTTCCAGTCGCCGAAGCCGTTGCCGAAGGGTTCCATGTCGTCGCCGTTGGAGTTGACGACCTTGACCACGTCGCCCTGGTGGACCGTGTCGAAGAACCACTCGGCGTTGCTGGTGCTCATGCCGGTGCAGCCGTGGCTGACGTTCTCGGAGCCCTGGGAGCCCACCGACCAGGGGGCGGCGTGGACGTACTCGCCGCTCCAAGTGACGCGGGTCGCGTAGTACACGGGGAGGTCGTACGAGTCCGAGGAGCCCTCGGAGATGCCGACGGTGGTTCCGCGCATCCGTACGAAGTACTCCTTGCCCAGTACGACCTTGACGCCGTTTCGGGTCTCGAAGCCGGGCTTGCCGGTAGTGACGGGGATCTGGTTGATCTCCTCGCCGTTCTTGTAGACCGTCATCTCGTGGGACGAGGCGTCCGTCACGGCGACGATCTTGTCGCCCGTGGTGAGTTTGAGCCCCTTCGAGTTGCCGCCCCACAGGCGGTCGCTGATCTTCACGCCGTCGAGGTCGCTGCGGACCCGGATGGTGGCGTGGGCGGGCCAGTACTCCTTGGGGCGGTAGTGGAGTTCCTTGTCGTCCACCCAGTGCCAGGCGCCTTCGACGGCGGGTACGGAGTCCACCCGGAGGGCGCGTTCGACGATGGCCCGCTGTGCCTTGTCCTTGACGGGCATGTTCAGTTCGGCGGTGACCGGCTGGCCGACGCCGTACGTGCCCGTGTCCGGACCGAACTTCACGGTCAGGCTCTTCTTGGCGGTCGGCTTGCTGGTGTCGAAGGTGAGGACCTTGCGGCCGGGGGCGCCGTCCTCGTCCTCCGTGCTCACGCGGACCGTGTAGCGGGCGTTGGCGGCCAGCGGGGAGGTGCTGTGCCAGCGAGTGCCGTCGGCGGCGAGTTCGCCCGTGACGTAGCGTCCCGTGGCGTCCATGGCCGTGACGTCCGTGATCCGCCCGTCGTCACCGTCGGCGGTGACCACCAGGGGCTTGTCGGGGTCGGCCTTCTTGCCGTTGCCGGACGGGCCGTTGAAGGAGATCTGCCCCGCCGCGTCGTACGGCTTGGCCGACAGCGGGTTGCCGCCGCCGGATCCGCAGGCGGTGACGCCCGCGCCGACGGAGATCACCAGCAGGGTGCAGCTGACGACGGTGCGGGTGCGCGGAGAGTGGTTCATGAGCCGAGGTTATGAAGCTTCGTCAGCCGCGGCGCGGTGGGTCACTCGGACGAGGGACCGACACTGCGGCAAAAGCACGAGCCCGGACCCTCCTGACGGAGTGTCCGGGCTCGTGAGCGCTCAGCGCGTGCTACTGGGTGCGGTTCTCACCGCGGTAGTACTCGAAGACCCAGCCGAACAGGCCGATCATGATGAACGGCGCCGAGAAGTACAGCAGCCACCAGCCGATGGCCACGCCGAGGAATGCCAGCGCGCCACCGACACCGAGGGCGAGGGGCTGCCAGCTGTGCGGGCTGAAGAAGCCCACCTCGCCGGCCTCGTCCGCGACGTCGGCCTCCTTGTTGTCCTGCGCGAGCGTGTCGATCCGCCGGGCCGTGAAGCCCAGGTAGAAGCCGACCATGATGCACAGGCCGAAGGCGAGGAAGAGCGCCGTCGTACCGGCGGGCTCCTTCGACCACAGGCCGTAGACGACCGCCGTGGCGAGCACGAAGACGGCCAGCCACATGAACATCCTGCCCTGGACCTTCACTTGCCCGCCTCCTTGCCGCCAGTGAGGGCCTTGTCACCGTGGTGCGCGTTCTCGAGCTGGTCGAGAGCGGCGATCTCCGGGTGGTGCAGGTCGAACGCCGGGGATTCGCTGCGGATCCGCGGCAGGGTGAGGAAGTTGTGCCGCGGCGGCGGGCAGGACGTCGCCCACTCGAGCGAACGGCCGTAGCCCCACGGGTCGTCGACCTCGACCTTCTTGCCGTACTTCGCCGTCTTCCACACGTTGTAGAGGAACGGCAGGATCGACAGGCCGAGCAGGAACGAGCTGATCGTCGAGATCGTGTTCAGGGCGGTGAAGCCGTCGGCCGCGAGATAGTCCGCGTAACGACGGGGCATACCCTCGGCACCCAGCCAGTGCTGGACCAGGAAGGTGCCGTGGAAGCCGATGAACAGCGTCCAGAAGGTGATCTTGCCGAGGCGCTCGTCGAGCATCTTGCCGGTCATCTTCGGCCACCAGAAGTGGAAGCCGGAGAACATCGCGAACACGACGGTGCCGAAGACCACGTAGTGGAAGTGGGCGACGACGAAGTACGAGTCCGAGACGTGGAAGTCCATCGGCGGCGAGGCCAGGATGACACCGGTCAGACCACCGAAGGTGAAGGTGATCAGGAAGCCGGTGGCCCAGAGCATCGGGGTCTCGAAACTCAAGGACCCCTTCCACATCGTTCCGATCCAGTTGAAGAACTTCACGCCCGTTGGCACGGCGATGAGGAACGTCATGAAGGAGAAGAACGGGAGGAGGACTCCGCCGGTGACGTACATGTGGTGGGCCCACACGGTCACGGACAGGCCGGCGATGGAGATGGTGGCCGCGACCAGTCCCATGTAGCCGAACATCGGCTTGCGGGAGAAGACTGGGATGACCTCGGAGATGATGCCGAAGAACGGCAGGGCGATGATGTACACCTCTGGATGGCCGAAGAACCAGAAGAGGTGTTGCCACAGCAATGCCCCGCCGTTTGCGGCGTCGAAGACATGTGCCCCGAATTTCCGATCCGCCTCCAGCGCGAACAGCGCGGCGGCGAGAACCGGGAAGGCCAGCAGAACGAGCACGGCGGTCAGCAGCACGTTCCACACGAAGATCGGCATGCGGAACATCGTCATGCCCGGTGCGCGCATGCAGATGATCGTGGTGATGAAGTTGACCGCACCGAGGATCGTGCCGAAGCCGGAGAAGGCCAGACCCATGATCCACATGTCGGCGCCGATACCCGGCGAACGGACCGCGTCCGACAGCGGGCTGTAGGCGAACCAGCCGAAGTCGGCAGCGCCCTGCGGAGTGAGGAAGCCACCCACCGCGATCGTCGAGCCGAACAGGTAGAGCCAGTAGGCGAACATGTTCAGCCGCGGGAACGCCACGTCGGGCGCGCCGATCTGGAGCGGCATGATCCAGTTCGTGAAACCGGCGAACAGCGGCGTCGCGAACATCAGCAGCATGATCGTGCCGTGCATCGTGAACGCCTGGTTGAACTGCTCGTTCGACAGGATCTGAAGACCCGGCCGCGCCAGCTCGGCGCGCATCAGCAGCGCCATGACGCCGCCGATCAGGAAGAACGCGAACGACGTGACCAGATACAGCGTGCCGATCGTCTTGTGGTCGGTGGTGGTGAGCCACTTGATCACGACGTTACCGGGTTGCTTGCGCCTTACCGGCAGCTCGTCCGCGTAGTGGGACTCTGCTGCCGCGGCACCCTGAGGTTCGTTGAGGATGCTCACAGGTTGTTCGTCTCCCGGTTCTTCTCGTGGCTCGTCTGCGCGATGCCGGCGGGAATGTAACCGGTCTGCCCCTTCTTGGCGAGGTCCTTGAGGTGCTGCTGGTAACGCTCCGGCGAGACGACCTTCACGTTGAACAGCATCCGGGAGTGGTCGACGCCGCAGAGCTCGGCGCACTTGCCGAGGTAGGTGCCCTCCTTGTTGGGGGTCACCTGGAAGGAGTTGGTGTGGCCCGGGACGACGTCCATCTTCATCAGGAACGGCACCACCCAGAAGTCGTGGATGACGTCACGTGAGGTGAGGACGAAGCGGACCGTCTCGCCCTTGGGGAGCCAGAGGGTCGGACCCGGGTTGCCCGTCTGCGGGTTCTTCGTGGCGGGCGTACCGACGTCGTAGACTCCGCCGGCGTTCGCCGGGAACTGCTTCTTGAACCGGTCCGGAATGGCGGCCAGGTTCTTGTCGGTCGTCGCGTCGCCACTGACACCGTCGACGTTCTCGATGTAGTTGAAGCCCCAGCTCCACTGGAAGCCGACGACGTTGACCGTCACGTCGGGCTTCTTGTCGAGGCTCAGGAGCTTCGTCTCGTCGCGGGCGGTGAAGTAGAACAACACCGAGACGATGATGAGCGGAACAACCGTGTACAGCGCCTCGATGGGCATGTTGTACCGGGTCTGCGGGGGGATCTCGACCTTGGTGCGGCTGCGCCGGTGGAACACGACGCTCCACATGATCAGGCCCCACACCAGGATGCCGACGGCGAGCGCGGCGGCCCAGGACCCCTGCCAGAGGGAGAGGATCCGCGGACCCTCTTCCGTGGTCGGGGTGGGGAAACCAAGGCGAGGAAAGTCCTTGGATGTGCAACCGGTCGCGGTCGCCAGGACCAGGCCCGCAGTCATTGCCTGCAGCAGCTTCCGCCGCATCGGGCGCCGCGGCGAGCGGTCGGAGCCGTTGGGACTCACGTAGCGCCTTCCCGAGAGTCTCGCCCGCGCGGATTGGCTGCGGCCTGCCTTCACGCGGGTCGGTCGCCGCCCTGCGTCGGGCAGGGGTTTGGATGTTTATGCGGACCAAACCCTAGCCGACGCCCTCCGGGGGTTCGCGGGGAGGGTGGCATACGCGCCGCCCGTTACTCCTTGCGCCTAATAGCTCGGGGGTTCAGGTGATTTGGGCGGGTGCGGGTGCGTTGTGGCTTGTCGCGCCCCGCGGCGGAGCCGCTATGTCACAGTCTCGCGCCCCTGAGGAAAGGCACCGTACGTTTTAACGTTGGCGTGTGTCCTACTTTGATGCCGCATCCTCCGCTCCGCTCCATCCCGTCGCCCGGCAGGCGCTGTTGGCGTCCCTGGACGAAGGGTGGGCGGACCCTGCCAGGTTGTACAGGGAGGGGCGTAAGGCGCGCCTGCTGCTGGACGCCGCTCGTGAAGCCGCCGCCGAAGCCGCCGGGTGCCGACCCGACGAATTGGTGTTCACGGGCTCCGGAACTCGGGCCGTGCACAGCGGTATCGCGGGGGCGTTGGCGGGGCGGCGGCGCGTCGGGCGTCACCTGATCGTGTCAGCGGTTGAACACTCTTCCGTGCTCCATTCGGCCGAGGCGCTGGTCGCGGAGGGCGGTTCGTCCACCGAGGTGCCGGTGGACCGTACGGGTGCGGTGAGCGTGGCGGCGTACGCGGATTCCCTCCGCTCGGACACCGCGCTGGCGTGTCTCCAGTCGGCCAACCACGAGGTGGGGACCGTGCAGCCGGTCGCCGAGGTGGCCGAGGCGTGCCGGGCGGTCGGGGTGCCGTTGCTGGTCGACGCGGCGCAGTCGCTGGGGTGGGGGCCGGTCGAGGGCGCGTGGTCGCTGCTCACGGCCAGCGCGCACAAGTGGGGCGGCCCGGCCGGGGTCGGACTGCTGGCGGTGCGCAAAGGCGTGCGCTTCGCGCCCCAACGGCCCCTGGACGAACGGGAGTCGGGGCGCGCGGCCGGCTTCGAGAACATCCCCGCCGTCGTGGCCGCGGCGGCCTCCCTGCGCGCGGTACGCGCCGAGGCGGCCCAGGAGGCGCTACGGCTACGGAAACTGACGGAGCGGATCCGGGCGCGGGTGCCGCGGCTGGTGCCGGGCGTGGATGTGGTCGGCGATCCGGTGCGGCGCCTGCCCGGGATCGTCACCTTCTCCTGTCTCTATGTCGATGGAGAGACCCTCCTCCACGAACTGGACCGCGCCGGTTTCTCCGTCTCCTCCGGTTCGTCCTGCACGAGCAGCACCCTGACGCCCAGCCATGTGCTCAAGGCGATGGGAGTGCTGAGTGAGGGGAATGTGCGGGTGTCGTTGCCACGGGGGGCGGTGGAGGAAGACGTCGAGCGTTTTCTCGCCGTGCTGCCGGGGGCCGTGGCAGGAGTCCGGGAGAAGTTGGGAGCACAGGCACCGGTGACCGTCGTAGAAGACGACTCGCTCATCGTGGACGCCCTGGGCAAGCGCTGCCCGATTCCCGTGATCGAGCTGGCGAAGGTCATCGGAGATGTACCGGTGGGCGGGACGATCAAGGTCCTGTCGGACGATGAGGCGGCCCGCCTGGACATCCCGGCGTGGTGCGAGATGCGAGACCAGGAGTACGTGGGCGAGGAGAGGGCGGACCAAGGCACCGCGTACATGATCCGCCGGTTGACCTGAGCTGCCTAAGGGGCGCGGGGCTGTGTCGATATGCGGCTACCGCCGCGTGTGCGCGACCAGCCCCCACGCACCCGCAGACACAACTCAGCCCAGATGCCCCTGGACCTCACCCGCAGCATCATGCCCATAAGCCTTGGTGAACCGGTCCATGAAGTGCACCCGCCGCAACTGGTACTCCTGCGTACCGACAGTCTCGATAACCAACGTCGCGAGCATGCAACCGACCTGCGCCGCCCGCTCCAGCGAAACCCCCCACGCCAGCCCCGAGAGGAACCCCGCCCGGAACGCGTCGCCGACCCCCGTGGGATCGGCCTTGCGCTCCTCCTCCGCGCAACCGACCTCGATCGGGTCCATACCGACCTTCTCGATACGAACGCCGCGCGAGCCGAGCGTGGTGACGCGGTGGCCGACCTTGGACAGGATCTCCTCGTCGGTCCAGCCGGTCTTGGACTCGATGAGCCCCTTCTCGTACTCGTTCGAGAAGAGGTACGCCGAGCCGTCCAGCAGGATGCGGATGTCGTCGCCGTCCATCCGCGCGATCTGCTGGGAGAAGTCGGCGGCGAAGGGGATGGAGCGGGTGCGGCACTCCTCCGTGTGGCGGAGCATCGCCTCGGGGTCGTCCGCGCCGATCAGGACCAGGTCGAGGCCGCCCACGCGGTCGGCGACGGTCTTCAGCTCGATCTGGCGGGCCTCGCTCATGGCGCCGGTGTAGAAGGAGCCGATCTGGTTGTGGTCGGAGTCCGTCGTACACACGAAGCGGGCGGTGTGCAGCGTCTCGGAGATGCGGACCGAGCCGGTGTCGACGCCGTGCCGGTCGAGCCAGTCGCGGTACTCGGCGAAGTCGGAGCCGGCGGCGCCGACCAGGATCGGCGCGGTGCCGAGCTGGCCCATGCCGAAGGCGATGTTGGCGCCGACGCCGCCCCGGCGTACGTCGAGGTTGTCGACCAGGAAGGAGAGCGACACCGTGTGCAGCTGGTCCGCGACCAGCTGGTCGGCGAAGCGGCCGGGGAAGGTCATGAGGTGGTCGGTGGCGATGGAGCCGGTGACTGCGATGCGCACGGCGAGGACTCTCCTGAGGGAGGCTGCGTTGACAGTTCACGCTACCCGGTCCGCGCGGCGGCTCTGAAGCGGCCAAAACTACCCGATAGTAGATCTTTCTTCGCGAGGTAAAGCGTGCCTACGGTGCCGCTATGACGAACCTCGGAGTCGACGGCCCCGTTCCGGTCCACCCGGTCCACCTCGAAGGTGAAGGTGAGAGCGACCTGGCGGCGCTGCGCGGCGACTGCGCCCGGATGGCTCCCCACTGGACGGTTCCCGACCGGATCGTTGCCCTTCCGGTGTCCCCGTCGCTCATCCACGGCGTGTCGGTGCCGTCGAAGTCCGCCCGGCTGCTGGACGGCATGTCGGAGTACGGCGACTGAGCGGAGCGGAACGAGGTTCCGAACCGGAGTTCCGAGCCGGGGTCCGAGTCCCCCGGCTCGACAGGCGCGCTCGGGGGAACCGTGCGCTCCCCCGCTGCGTCCCATCGCTGTCCCCCGTAAAGGGGATGCGGGATACGACCCTTCCGCCCGGCTGTTTGACAGGGCCGGGTCAGGGTCAAGGGACAGTTGCGCAGCCGAAGGAGCGATGCGGTGAACACCGAGCGACCCGACAACGACGACACGACCGGCACTTCCGGTGACGTGCGGGGCGTGGGGGACGCCGCGAAGGGCTCCGCGGAGGGGCCCGAGGTCGACGACACCGGGACTGGCACCGGGACCGGGACCGGCGGGGAAACGGCTGCTTCTACGGCGTCCGGTGCCGAGGCCGGTCACGGTCGGCCGGACGGGACGGGGTCCACGGCATCCGACGTAGAAGCCGGTCGCTCGGAGGACGGCGACCCGGCGGAGTCCGACGCGGAAGCCGATCGGCCGGAGGAGATCGACCTGGCGGCATCCGGCGACGCCGAGGCGGACCAGCCGGAAGTCACCGATCCCACCCCCGCCGAGGCTGCCCGGCCGAAAGCCACCGACCCCACACCTGTCTCTTATAC